>JARRPY010000147.1:0-1340 GCA_037382425.1 Deltaproteobacteria bacterium | reverse complement strand
CGATCATCATATCGCTGTGCTGTGGTTTGCTTGGATCTTTTTGGGCTTCGAGAATAAGCCCTCTTTTTGTAATCCTCTTTGGCTCGCCTGTCTTATGTCTTTTGTTTTATTTTCTTTTTTATAAGAGAAAAGTGATTTTGAAATTCCGGTCTATGACCGGAAGGGCTTGGATATGCGCTTTGATTTTAGCAGCCCTAATTTCCGGAGGAGTCATCCTTCGTTATCCCACCAGCGCTCATATCCATGGGGGGCAGGACCAAGGGTCGTATTTTAACATTGCCGCATGGATCGCAAATCACGGCACATACGAGCGACGAGATCAGTTACTGTCGGACGCCTTCCGCAAAAATTGGCCTTTTCGATTTAATCTCATATGGAATCCCTATAAGAGCGGAAATGGACCACAAGAAATTATACCCGGTGAATATGAAGGCGAGCGGTTCGTCGGGGGATTCACTGTGAAAGACAGGGAGAAGGGGCTCGTTGTACCGCAGTTCTATCCCCTCACACCGCTTTTGCTTGCAACGGGCCACTGGATGTTCGGTGGAAAACACACCGCGGATATATTACCCATATTCGGCATCCTATCGGTTATCAGTATTGGTCTGTTAACGTTCTGCATGTTTAGGAGTGTATTTGTTTCGGTTTTGACCTTTTTGGCACTTCTTTTTAGCGGCCTCGAGGTATTCTTTTCGACCTTTCCCGTTTCTGAAATAATCTCACAGTATTTCCTGTTTACCGGCATTTGGTTTTTTACCCGTGCTGTCCAGGAAGACAATTATACGCTGCCGGTTTTGGCGGGGATCAATTTCACCATGGCGTTTTTCAACCACCTCAGCGTCGCCTTCTATCTGGTTCCAGTGATTGTCTTCCTCGTACTTTACAGGTTCCTTTCCACCAACAAAATAGAAAATCGACAGCTATTGGTATTTTATTATATTTTTCTGGCCGGCCTTATAAGTTCCCTCATATCCGCCCGTTTCTACAATGGATATTATGTATATCGAAATCTAAAAGAGAATTTGACCTTCCTCGAAACGTTCTCTATCGATGGGGTATTCTTAATTTTGTTCGGTGTTATCTTCATCGCTGCATCTGTTCCTCTTTTGTTCTCCTCAAGGGTGGGGAATTGGCTTGAGGGAAAAACCAGCCAATTAAGAACGCTCGTGTTGTTCGGACTTGTGTCCATCACGCTGGCCATCTTTATCAAGATGCTTCTTTTCCAATTCGGAATTTTCCCGTCGGAACCAGGAGCCTACACGTACTTTTCATCGATTACAGCCCACATTTCGATGGCTGGATGGGCAATACTCTTGTGGGGACTTCTCGCGGCGACCTTG
>JARRPY010000146.1:11574-16197 GCA_037382425.1 Deltaproteobacteria bacterium | reverse complement strand
GCGCCTGGTCCAGAGGACCCCAACGCTCAGGGGGGGCCACCTCGATGGTGGGAAATTCGATCGCGTTTGCACCCAGCAGAGAGAGGCTTTCAAGAAACTCGCTGGCCTGGGCCCTGGCCCGGGTCACCACGATCCGTTTACCAAAAAGGGGCTTGTTTTCGAACCAATTGAGTTCGTCCCTGAGACGAACCACCTCCCCCACCACAATGACGGCAGGTGGCCGAATGCGGGTTTCATCGGCCAAACGGGCGATGGTCTCAAGGGTGCCCACCACGGTCCGCTGATCCGGGAGGGTGCCGCGTTCAATCACCGCTACCGGCGTGTGAGGCGCACGTCCGTTCGTGATCAGCCGCTCTGAGATGCGGCTCAGATTGCCCACGCCCATTAGGAACACCAGGGTTCCGGCCCCGGTGGCCAGCCGGTCCCATGCCACCGTTGACTGCCCTTTTTCTGGGTCTTCGTGGCCGGTAATAAAGGCCACCGTAGGGGTGTGGTTCCGATGGGTCAAGGGGATCCCCGCGTAAGCGGGAACCGAAATGGCCGACGTGACGCCGGGAACCACCTCAAAGGCCACCCGGCTCTTGATCAGCTCCTGTGCTTCTTCACCCCCCCGGCCGAAGATGAACGGATCCCCTCCCTTCAGCCTCACCACCACATGGCCTGCCTCGGCCTCTTCGATGATCAGCCGGTTGATGGCTTCCTGGCTCATGGTGTGGGCCCCGCCCTTTTTCCCCACATAGATGCGCCTGGCATCCTTTCGGGCGTAATCGAGAAATGAAGGGTTGGCCAGGTAATCGTAGATGACCACATCGGCCCGGCGGATACATGCTTTTCCCTTGAGCGTCAAGAGACCCGGGTCTCCAGGGCCCGCACCGACCAGGTACACCTTGCCCGGTTTTTTTGTGTTCGGGGTCATGCGTGACCTCAGCTGTCTTGATAAATACGTGTGAGGATTTTATCCGCGCCCCGGGAGAGGAGCGTCTCCGCCAGGGTTTTTCCTATTGTTGCGGCCTGATCCTTGGTTCCTTTTAAGCGTTCCCGGTAAACCATGCTGCCGTCCAACTCGGCCACCATTCCTTCCAAAACGACCTCATCTTGCTCCAGCGTGGCCAGGCCCGCAATGGGCACCTGGCACCCGCCCTCCAGTCTTTGGAGCAGCGCCCTTTCAGCCGCCACTTGTATCCGTGTCGGTTCGTGGTCCAGAAACGCGATCCGATCGATGGTCGGCTCATCCCCGCGCCTGACCTCGATGCCGAGGGCCCCCTGGCCGATGGCCGGCAACATCTGGTCGAAGGGCAGTATCTGGGTGACCCGGGATTGGAGCCCCATGCGCTTCAGACCCGCAGCAGCCAGTATGACCGCCTCCACCGTACCGGATGCCAATTTCCCCAGGCGGGTGTCCACATTCCCCCTCAGCGGAGAGATCAGCAGGTCCGGCCGCAGGTGAAGGAGTTGCGCCCCCCGTCTGAGGCTGCTCGTCCCCACCCTGGCGCCGTGGGGAAGGGTATCGAGGCTGAAGGTTTGTTCCGAAATGAAGGCGTCGTGGGGCGATTCCCGCTCCGGAAATACCGCCAGCGTCAATGGGTCGGGGAGTTGAGCCGGGACATCCTTCATGCTGTGAACGGCCACATCCACCTGTCCCTGAAGGAGGGCGTCTTCTATTTCCTTTACAAACAGGCCCTTTCCACCGATTCGGCTCAAAGGGGAATCCAAGACCCGATCCCCGGTGGTCTTGATCCGGACCAGTTCGACCCGAAGGTCCGGGTGTCTGGCCTCCAGTTGTTCCTTCACCCACTGGCTCTGGTTGAGCGCGAGGGTACTTCCCCGGGTCCCGATTCTGAAGATCATGCCGGCACCGGGTCGATTGCGGATTTTAGTATCCAATTGGCCGTTTCCAGATCCATGGGGGTGGTAATCTTAATATTCCGCTCGAGCCCCGCCACCACCCTGACCGGAATACCACAGCGCTCCACAAGATAGGCGTCGTCTGTGGCTTCGTCCCATCCCTCGCGGAGAGCCCGTCGATGGGCCTTCAAAATATCCTCATAGCGGAATGCCTGAGGGGTCTGGACCATATACATGCGGGCCCTCTCATGGGTTTTCACCACCTCTTGACGGCGGTTGATTTCCTTGACGGTTTCCGTGGCAGCCAGCGCGGTGATGACGGCCCGGTGAGTTCTTGCCGTGTTGATGACCTCGGTCAACAATCCCGGCGTGATCAGCGGACGAACGCCGTCATGGATGACGATGTAAGCATAGTCTCCTTTAGTGGCTTCAATCCCCATCCGCACGGAATCCTGACGACGTTTCCCGCCTGCGATGACCTTCCTCACCTTCTTGAATTCAAATCGGGCGACGATCTCTTCCGTGCAATAGCCTATGTCGGATGAAGGGACCACCAGGAAGACCCCGTCCACTTGGGGACACGTCTCAAATGCCTGCAGGGTCACGGCCAGCATGGGCCTGCCCCCCAGAGTGAGAAACTGTTTGGCTTGCCGCGATTGCATGCGGACCCCTGCGCCCGCAGCGGGTATGATGGCAGCGGTCTTGGGGGGGTGTGCATCCATTTTCAGGCAAAAGGGAAGTTCGGATCAGGGATGTGGCAACATCTGAAGCGCCGGTCGTTTCTGAATCGATTCACCAGGAAGGGGAATATCAATGCATCACCCCCGGGCCACTTTTCTCGTCTGTTTCTTCAGCCGGTTAATCCGTCTGCGCAGGATGTCCACCCGATCTCTCTTATTTGCCGCTCTGGCATTCTCTTTCTCTTCCCTGAGTTGGACAATTTTCTCTTTGAGATTCTTGATGGTGGCGACGGGTTTTTCGGCCTTTTTTTGCGTTTCGTCGTCTTCAATCTCCCAATATTCCTTGATGAGGGCCAGCAATTCATCCTTTTTCATGGCGCTGACACCGGTGACGCCCGGTATGTCCATGGCCACATCCTTCAGTTCGGGAACCGTCATCTTGTCCAAGGGTTTGGCAAATGAGGGGGGTTTCTCAGCCGGCGTATCAGTGGCCTCGGCCTGAGCGGCCTCGGTATTGGTCGGGGTTTCTTCTTCGGTTGTTTCGGTTACCTCTGTTTTTTCTTCTTCTGCCATGTCTCTTTCTCCTATCAAAAATCGTATTTTAAAAGATGATGCGTATCCCTACCACAGAATCAAGGCAAAATGCAATGGGCGCCACACATATTTATGGGGGGACTCAGCAATTTAGGGGATATGGAGGATGTCTCAAGTTCCTAAAGGTCCCAGTGTCGTGCCACACATCAAGTGTGAGCTAAAGAAAAATCAGGCGTTACTAACGTCATTCGTGCGAAAGCAGGAATCCAGCATTTTTGGCTACTTCGGAGCTTCTGGATTCCGGGTCCGTCATCCCGGACCTGATCCGGGACCGGAATGACGGCATCTGTACGACAGCTTAAACATGACAGAGCACTAGTCCTCTGAATTCCTCTTGATAAACGGGGTCAGAAGGTCGATGGGGATCGGGAAGAGCGTGGTGGAATTGCTCTCCGAGGATATCTCTCTCAATGTCTGCAGGTAGCGTAATTGAAGGGCCTCGGGGTGCCTTCGGATGATTTCGGCTGCGTCCGCCAGGCGGGTGGCGGCCTGATATTCGCCTTCCGCGGCGATGACCTTTGCTCGCCGTTCCCGCTCGGCCTCGGCCTGCCTGGCCATGGACCGCTGCATTTCTTCGGGCAGGTCAATGTGCTTGACTTCTACGTTGGATACCTTGATTCCCCAGGGATCTGTCTGCGCATCCAGAATGCTTTGCAACCGGGTATTGATCTTCTCTCTTTCCGCCAGAAGCTCGTCGAGTTCCACTTGGCCGCAGACACTCCTCAGGGTGGTCTGGGCCAGTTGGGAAGTGGCGAAGAGATAGTTTTCCACCTCCACCGTTGCGTTGGTGGGGTCCATGACCCGAAAATAGATCACTGCATTGACCTTTACGGAGACGTTGTCCCGGGTGATGACGTCCTGGGGAGGGACGTCCATGGCCACGAGCCTGAGGCTCACCTTGACCATCTTATCGACCACCGGAATCAGAATGATCAATCCGGGTCCCTTTGTCTTAATGACCCGGCCGAGACGGAAAATGACCCCTCGCTCGTACTCTCTGAGGATCTTGATGGCCGATACCAAAAAAAGGACAATCAGCACCAATGCGAGTATATAGAACATCTCTTTTCTCCTTTCATCGGAGATTTCAATTCGTTTCGGCCCGTTTCACTTTGAGTTTGAGCCCCTCGATTCCCATGACTTCCACCTGCTCATTCGGTTCAATCCGTTCCGTTGATACGGCCCGCCAGTATTCGCCGTGAACGAAAACCATCCCCTCGGGTGTGAGGGCTTCCTTGACCAGGCCCACCTCCCCAATGAGGCCCTCCGAACCGCCTTTGGGCTTCGTGTGATAGGCCCTGAACGCCAGGGCGGCCACCACCACGAAGAAACCACCCACCAGGAGTATGGTCGGCATCATCAATTTGAGCGAAACCCCCACGTCTTCGAAGAGCATGATGGACCCCAGGGTCAAGGCGATGAGTCCGCCGATGGAGAGTATACCATAACTGGCCACCTTTACTTCAGCAATAAAGAATATGATGGCAAGGGCGTTGATAATGTG
>JARRPY010000146.1:4827-11543 GCA_037382425.1 Deltaproteobacteria bacterium | reverse complement strand
TCCCGGATGCGACAGTTCAAAATACAGACCCGCCAGCCCGATCATCATCAGGATATAGGCGATGTTGGGATCGCTGATGGTCTTCAACACCCGGTCCCTGAACCCGGGATGGTAATAGACCCGCTTCAGGCTTTTGGTCTTTAGGGTAACGGGGTTGCCGGACATATAGACCTCGCGGCCGTCCAGGGTATCGATCAGGTCGTCCAGGTCCTTCACCACCAGGTCCACCACATATTTTTCACGGGCCTCTTCCGCGGTGATGGACACACTCTCCCGGATGGCCTGTTCCACCCATTCACCGTTCCGTCCCTTGTCTTCCGCGATGCCCCGGCCGTAAGAGGCCATATCGTTGACCACCTTCTTGCTCATGGTTTTTTCTATATCTTTGCCCCCTGCAGTGACCGGATGGGCTGCGCCGATGTTTGTTCCCCTGGCCATGGCCGCCACATGGCCGGCAACGGTAATCATGACCCCCGCAGAGGCGGCCCCGGCCCCCCGTGGCCCCACATACACCACCACCGGCACGGGGGAATTGAGGATGGCCTTGATGATGGTGCGCATGGAAGACCCCAGCCCCCCGGGGGTGTCGAGCCGAAGGATGATCAGTGCTGCGTGCTCGGCCTTGGCTTCTTCGATGCCCCGTTTCACATAAATGGCGGTTCCGGGGTTGATGGCACCATCCAGTCCGATGATCATGAGGGTATTCGGAGTGTCTTCATCGGCTGCGGCCCCGTCTAGGGGCAACAACAGGGAGAGAATAAGGGTGAGGAGCACAAAGGCCAGTGAACCAGCGCGGAACCCGATCATATTATTTGACCTCCAGGCCCAGCTTCCCCATCACGGCCTTGATGTCTTCCCAGGTATCCCGCTTCGCGGCCGGATTCCTGAGCAGGTAGGCCGGATGATAGGTGGGCATCACCGGGATTCCCTGGTACGCCTGCCATTGCCCTCGTTTGGCGGTGATCTTAAAGTCATTTCCAAACAGGGATTGGGCCGCCACCCGGCCGAGGGTGCAGATCACTTCGGGATGAATGATATGGATCTGGTGTTTCAAGAAGGGCAGGCATGCCCCGATTTCGCTCGGCTCCGGGTCCCGGTTTCGGGGAGGGTGACATTTGACGATGTTGCAGATATACACCGCTTCCCGGGTCAATCCCATGCCGTCGGTAATAATCTTGGTCAGAAGCTGCCCCGCCTTGCCCACAAAAGGACGACCCGCCCGGTCTTCTTCTTCTCCCGGTCCTTCGCCGATAAAGACCAGTTTGGCCCGGGCATTTCCTTCTCCGAAAACCAGTTTTTTGCGGGTTTTGTGAAGCCCGCATCGGGTACACTCGCCCATGTGTTCTCTGAGTGCCTTCAGGGAGGAAAACCGGGGAGGAGCGGCATCGGGTGCCGGCGCTGCTGTATGGCGTTTGGCGTTTTTTCCCATTCCTTCAAGAGATCTCCATGCGTCATGAGAAAGGGGCGGTGGGTCCACACCCAGATCGGCATAGGCCCAAAGAAGTGTTCTCACATCGGTGAAGATCGTCTTTATGTCATGCTGGAGGCGGTCCTCGGCCATCTTGGGTTCTCCCGGAAAAGATCAAGTCCCATTGAATGTTCCTTCAAGTTTCCCACCCTCTGATGCTTAACAGTTTCAATAAATGAAGGACAATCGATCTTCATTTGAGAAGGGAGAGTGGAATCCAGAAGTCCCTATTCATAAGGGTTTTGAATTTCGGTCCTATTCTGACTCCTGTATTCTGAATTCCTGTTTGCATATATTCATTACAAAAACCGGCGATCTCAAAGAATTGCTAGAAAAGGGGGGTGCGGAACTTAAGTTTTTCTTTATCGCTCAGGTTCTCAACCCCATGGCCCTGTCCAGGACCAGATGGGCCACTTGGTCTTTCGTCATGAGGTCGGTTTCTTCCACGCTCCCGTCCCGGGAGATCAGCTTGACCCGGTTGGTATCTGTGGCGAATCCCGCATCGTCTAAAGACACATCGTTGGCCACGATCATATCCAGATTTTTCGATCGCAATTTTTCCGTGGCATTGGCCAGGAGGTCTTCGGTTTCCGCGGCAAATCCCACCAGCGTAAAGGAAGAAGTCTCCTTTTTCTTGCCGAGTTCGGCGAGGATATCGGGGGTTTTGACCAGTTCCAGGCCCATGCGCTCATCCCCCTTTTTGATTTTCTGACGGGCGAAGGTTTCCGGCCGGTAGTCGGAGACGGCTGCGGCCTTTACGATGATATGGCACCCGGGGAGGTGTTGAAACACCGCATCTCTCATCTCCTGGGCCGTGTTGACCGATACATGGGTAACGCCTGCGGGGCAGGGAAGGGGGGTCGGCCCGCATACAAGGATTACGTCCCCTCCTCGCCGGGCCGCCGCACGCGCCACGGCATGGCCCATTTTCCCGGAGGAACGGTTGGTGATAAACCGCACCGGGTCCATGGGTTCGATGGTGGGGCCCGCCGTCACCAGGATTTTCAATCCGGTAAGGTCCTTCTCGGAGAGGATGAATTCAGCCGCTTCCACAATGCGTTCAGGGTCGGGCAGCCGTCCGGGCCCCTCGGTGCCGCAGGCCAGGTCCCCTGAGTCGGGCGCCATCACATGCATGCCCCGTTTTTTGAGCCGATCCAGATTCTCCTGTACCGCGGGGTTTAAGAACATCTGATCGTTCATGGAGGGGCAGACCAGAATCCGGGCCGTGGCAGCGATCAGGCAGGTCGAGAGAAAATCATCGGCAATGCCGTTGGCCAGCTTTCCGATGATGTCCGCGGTGGCCGGGGCGATGATGATGAGATCGGATTCCTGTCCCCAGGTAATATGGTCCATGGGCCGGGTGTCGGGGCCGAACATCTCGTGGATGATGCGCCGGCCGGACAGGGCTTCAAAGGTGAGAGGAGCCACAAATCGGGTGGCGGCGGCGGTCATGACGACACGGGTATGGGCACCGGCCTTCACGAGCCGTCGCACCACTTCCGCGGCCTTATATGCGGCAATGCCGCCGGTAACGCCAACTAAAACTTTTTTTCCTTTCACGTCGACTCCGTGACCCTGTTGAGGATGCCCGGCACAATATATGCCGATGATTCAGTGTAAAAGAAGCGGTGGCCCGTGTCAAGATGGGGCCTTCTCAGGTGATTTCGCGACCCATGCCCGAAGGGCGGGCCGTCATGGACGGGCACCCGAGAGTTGACTCTCCAGTCCGACGGTTTGTTCCACATCCAAGACAAAGGCGATGCCCGTCCCGGGTTCGTGAAGACGACCGGCCGCTTTCACTGCGGACAAAACGGATTCCACCATGTCCCCGGCCACGAGAAAAAGAATCACTTCCGTACGAATGTCCAGGCTCAGTCCGAAAAAGGTTTTGGCTTCATGTTGCCCGGTTCCTGAGGCCGGTATGACGGTAGCGCCGGTGGCCCCCACTTGCTTTGCAGAATTCACCACCTGATCGGTTAGATCCGGTTTGACCATGGCGATAATACATTTAGATCTCATGGGCACACTCCTTAAAGTTTGCGGGTTTCATCCGACATAGAGCCATTTTCATCAGCGGCTGGACCTTTTCGGTTTTTCCTTCTGTTTCTCCTTTTGACCACAAACTGAGCCACCTGGGCATAGCCCAGGACCGAGATAATGGGAAAGAGGCTGGCAAATGCGATGAGGCCGAATCCGTCCAGAGCCGGACTTCGGCCCGGTACATTGGATGCCAATCCCAACCCGAGTGCCGCCACCAGAGGAACCGTGACCGTGGACGTGGTGACCCCCCCTGAATCATAGGCCAAAGGGATGATCATGCGGGGTGCCAAAAAGGTCTGGATGGCCACGATGATATACCCGGCGAGGATATAGAGATAAAGGGGCGTTCCCGTTACAATTCGATAGGTCCCCAGGGTAATCCCCACGGCCACGCCAATGGCCACGGCAATGCGCAACCCCCACGCCGATACCGCGCCGCTCGATGCGTCTCGTGCCTTGTGGGCAACGGCGATGAGGGATGGTTCTGCGATGGTGGTGGAAAAGCCGATCATAAAAGCGAAGAGGTAGACCCATCCGTAGGCCGTCCAGAGGGTGCCGGATCCCCCTTTTTGGGCCGCCTCGGTGAGCTGCACGGCCATGGTTCTGCCGATGGGAAACAGCGCCATATCCAGACCGCTCAGGAAACATGTCATGCCTACGAGCACCAGCGAGAATCCGAAAATGATACGTCCGGGTCTTGCCATGCGCTGTTTGAGCACCACCAACTGAAAGAATACCAACAGCGCCAGAACGGGCAAGACGTCTTTGGCGGTGGCCAGCAGGAGTTTGAGGGGGTTGAAGAGCGTTTCCATATGCAAAGATAGAATCCAGAAGTCAGAAATCAGAATTCAGAATGGGTTGACACGTCGGTGTTATTCTGACGCCTCAACCTGTTAATACACCACCAATCCAAACAGCATCACAAAAAGCATGGGCGTCAGCGACGCTAGGGCGATGAGGCCGAATCCGTCGATCATGGGGTCCCGGCCTCGGATGGTGCGGGCCAGTCCCACGCCCAGGGCCGCCACCAGGGGGACGGTGACCGTGGACGTGGTCACGCCTCCCGAATCATAGGCCAGTCCCACGATCTCGGGCGGTGCAAAAATGGTGATAACCATCACCACCACATAACCGCTCACGATCATAAAGGGGAGGGGCCAGCCCCTGAGGATTCTCAATACGCCCAGGACAATGGCGGCCCCCACGGACACGGCGACGGTCAAGCGGACGCCGAGCGCATAGTCACCGAGGGCGTCGGGGGCCTTCGGAATCAAACCGGCCTCGGCTGCGGCCCTGGCCCCCTCTCTGGTGACGGCAATGAGGGCCGGTTCGGCCACGGTGGTGCCGAAGCCAAGGGCAAAGGAAAAGAGCAATAGCCAGGGGAGACTCCCCTTGCGTGCGAATTCCTCGGCCAATGTTTCCCCCAGCGGGAACAACCCGATATCCAGGCCCACCACGAACAAGGCCAAGCCGACGATGACCAGGGCCAATCCCCCCACGGCCTTCAACATATCCGGAAAGGGTTCTCTCAGGATAATGCCCTGAAACAGGACAATAACGCCCACAATGGGGGCCAGGTCTCGACAGGAGCCGAGGAGTGACCGTCCCAGGGCCTCAAGCAATTTTACGGCGTTGGATGCCTGCATTAAGATCTCACGTCCGGGCGTACATCAGTTGTTTCGGTTACCGATAAACAAGCCGATTGTAATGAAAAATGTCGGAGATGACAATGCCGAATGAGGGATCAAGGTCCTGTCGGGCACGGAGGTCGCGGAGAGATACGCATGAGAAAGCCCACAAAACATTTGCACGGACACGACCGGGTCTGCTATCAAAGGTTTCGATTCGGGCGCGGATAGGTTGAGTTTTGAAAACTCAGATGAGACGACCATATGTCTGGTGACGGAGGAAATTGGCGTGACGATAAAGAAATTGAAAACGGTGGTGATCTCATTGGGAGGTTCCATTATCGTCCCCGGGACGATCGATGTCGCGTTTCTGAAACGATTCAGGGACATTGTGCGGGCGCGAAAGGACACGCGTTTTTTGATTATCTGCGGCGGGGGAAAGGTCTGTCGAACCTATCAGGATGCCGCAAAAGCAGTGGCCGTGGTCAGCGATGGGGACCTGGATTGGATCGGTATCCGGGCCACCCGGCTCAATGCCGAATTGATCCGATCCATGTTCGGTGAGGCGGCATACCAGAAGGTGGTGCATGATCCGGAGGAGGGAATTGATACCGAACGACGCATCATTATTGGTGCGGGATTTGAACCGGGGAGTTCGACGGATCTGCGGGCCGTGCAACTGGCCGCGCGATTCGAAGCGGACACGGTCATTAACATGTCCAATATCGATTATGTCTACGATAAGGACCCGAATCGATATCCGGATGCGAAAAAAATAAAACGAATGTCCTGGGACGAATTTAGACATCTGGTGGGAGAGACGTGGGACCCCGGGCTCAGCATGCCCTTCGATCCCATAGCGTCCAGAGAAGCAGACAGACTGAGGCTCACGGTGGTCATTGTGGGGAATAATATGGATAATCTGGAGCGGTTGCTCGAAGGGGATGCGTTTGAGGGGAGCACGATTTCTTAAGGGCTCGCCCATAGCAGCGCTCCCCGGCCTTATTCCCCGGCGTGGGGTTGTTGTTGGTTTCGGCCCCGGATGCCGTGGGTGAATCAGTCCAGACGGTATTCCTGCTCCGTGAGTTTGGCATGTGCCGCTGCGAGCCGCGCGATGGGCACGCGGGGTGGCGAGCAGGAAACATAGCTCATGTGGATATGGTGGCAAAAGCGGATGGAATCCGGATGTCCGCCCTGTTCACCGCATATGCCGACCTTGAGGTCCGGCTGGGTCTTGCGGGCCCACTCGATGGTAATCATCATGAGTCGGCCCACGCCCTTCACATCCAGTACTTCAAAGGGGTTATGCTGCAATATCCCTTTCTCGTTGTACAGCGGGAGAAATTTGTTTTCCGCGTCCTCTCTTGAAAAGGAAAAGGTGGCCTGAGTCAGGTCATTGGTACCGAATGAGATGAACTGGGCCAGTTCGGCGATCCGGCCGGCCCGCATACACGCACGCACCACTTCCACCATGGTCCCGAATTTGTACGGCACCTTGATTTGGAATGTCTTTTCCACATCCCTGCTGATTTCTTCGACATACTTGTGTACCCATTTCAGCTCCTGCAAAGTACAGACCT
>JARRPY010000146.1:0-4796 GCA_037382425.1 Deltaproteobacteria bacterium | reverse complement strand
AGACCTGCGGGATCATGATCTCGGGGGACACGCTCCCCCCTTCGCGGATATGGGTGGCCGCTGCTTCCAGTACGGCCCGAATCTGCATGACGTATATCTCGGGATAAGTGATGCCGAGACGCACGCCCCGGTGCCCCAGCATGGGGTTGATCTCGGCCAGGGCATCCACCTTTTCCAACAGAGATTCCTTGGCCTGTATGATACCGGCGGTGAGATGTCGATCCTTGAGTTCGGCCAGGCCCTTGGTAATGGCTTCGAGGTTCGCCGCATAGCGTTCGTGGAGCTCGGGGTCGATGATCTTGAGGGTGTCCGGGAGTCCGGACAATCCCTCCACCGTCTCCCGGAGCCGTTTGAGGTGGTTGATTTCTCCCACCCGTTCCTCATGGGAAGGGAGACATTCGTGTATGGGCGGATCCAAAAGGCGGACGGTGACCGGGTAGCCGTCCATGATTCGGAAGATATCGAGGAAGTCCTCCTTCTGAAACGGAAGGAGTCGATCCAGTGCGTCCTGGCGCTCCTCAGGGGTCTCCGCCAGGATCATGTCCTGGACAATGGGAAGCCTTTCCTGTTGGTTGAACATGCGTTCCGTCCGGCAAAGCCCGATGCCCATGGCGCCGTATTTCTTGGATTTGGACACCGCTTCGGGGGTGTCGGCGTTGGCCATGACCTGAAGATCGCTGATCTCGTCGGCCCACTCCAGAAGGACCAGGAGATCCTCCACAAATTCGGGTTCAATGGTGGGGACTTCACCCTGATAGACATTTCCCGTGGCCCCGTCAATGGTGATGGTATCCCCTTCCCTCAGGGGGACCTCATGAATAACGGCCTCCTTCTTGATGTCATCGATGTAAATGTCCTCACAGCCCGAAACGCACGGTTTCCCCATGCTTCTGGCCACCACCGCGGCATGAGAGGTCTTGCCGCCCCTGCTGGTAAGAATCCCCTGGGCGGCGAAGAATCCGTGGATATCCTCGGGTTTGGTTTCCTCCCGCATCAGGATGACCTTCTCGCCCAACTTGGCTTTGCTCTCGGCCCGATCGGCATCAAACACGATTTTGCCTGAGGCGGCCCCGGGCGAGGCCGGAAGGCCCTGGGCCAGTACCTCTGTCTTGGCTTCAGGGTCCAGTCTGGGGTGGAGGAGTTGCTCCAGCATGTCCGGTTTCACCCGAAGGATGGCCTCCTCTTCCGTGATCAGCCCTTCGTTGACCATGTCCACGGAGGTTTTAATGAAGGCCGAGGCATTCATTTTGGCGTTCCGGGTCTGAAGGCAGTAGAGGGTTTTTTCTTCGATGGTAAATTCCAGGTCCTGCACTTCCCGGAAGTGGTCCTCCAGCGTATGCCGCAGGTTGTCCAGTTCGCGGTAGACCTCCGGCATCTCTTTTCTGAGTTCGCTGATCGGTTTGGGGGTTCGGATGCCGGCCACCACATCTTCGCCTTGGGCATTCATCATATACTCACCGAAGAATCGGTTTTCTCCTGTGGCCGGATCCCGGGTGAAGGCCACACCCGTGGCGCTGTTTTCACCCATGTTACCAAAGACCATGGTACAGATGTTCACGGCCGTGCCATTGGCCATCTCAGGGGTGATATGAAATTCCTTTCGATAATCGATGGCCCGTTTCCCCATCCAGGAACGAAACACCGATTCGATGGCCAGTTCCAGTTGCTCATGGGGGTCCTGGGGGAACGGCCGCCCCTTCTTGGTGAGAAGATCCGCAAAGGCACGACAGGCCTGTTGCAGTGCCTTTGCCGAGAGCTGTGTGTCCTGCTTGGCCTTGTTTTCCTTCTTGATACCCTCCCATATTTTGTTGAACTCCTGGTCATCGATCTTGAGCGCAACCGATCCGAAGAGTTGAATGAGTCGGCGATACAGATCGTAGACGAATCGTTCGTTACGGGTCAGGCGAATCAGTCCGGCAACGGTTTGATCGTTCAGGCCCAGGTTCAAGATGGTGTCCATCATGCCGGGCATGGAAATGGCTGCCCCGGACCGGACCGACACCAGAAGGGGATTATCGGGGGTGCCGAACCCCTTTCCGGTTTCCTGCTCCAGTTGTTCCATGGCGGCGCGAAGCTGTTTTCGGATGGCGGGTTGAAGCCCATCCTTTTTCTGTTGGAGATAGGCGAGGCAGGCCTCGGTGGTGATGACGAACCCCGGGGGAATGGGAAGCCCGATCTGGCTCATTTCACAGAGGTTTGCACCTTTACCCCCCAGAAGTTTTTTGTTCTTTCCGTCCCCTTCCTTAAAGGCGTATATGTATTTTTTGGCCATGGTCAACTCCCTTCCTTGTTCTTTCGTCGGGCATATTCGAAGATATAGGCGAGGCAGAACAACGCCGCGCCCAGGGCCGCTACTTTCAGTATGGACAAGTTGTTGAAGAAAAGCCGCGAGAGAATCACGGCGAATACGGCAGATAACAGAAGCCGGATAATTAAGGTGGTCGGTCTTTTCATCTTTTTACCCCGTGAAAATTGTTCTAAGACGCTAGGGCTTCTTGAACGGGATGACGGTGCCTGTTTTGTCCGATTGTTTTTTATCCCCGTTTTCCTCGGCGTCCGGCGGCGATGCGTCGATTTTCGCCGGTTCGACCGCCTCCAGACGCATGGGTTTTTCATTCATGGTGAATTCCTCACCGTTGATGTAGGCATCTCTCAGTATCCAGGTGACGGTCTGCATGGGGAGGGTAAGAAATAGAAGCGTCACGTGATACCACCCCTTTTTTATGTCGGGTGAAATATCCTCAATGCGTGCAAAAACCGTGGGTTTCCCTTGATGATAGATCAATACGACATCTCCGATATCGCTCATGCCACCCCCTTTGACAGACTATTCCGATGTGTCGAATACCGACCCTGGATTCGTTCTCAGTTTTTCCACTTTCGATTCAAAGGCCGAGCCCAGATCCACGCCCATCTGTTGCGCCCGTTTTTTGGCCTGGAGGCCGATGTTGCGGGTATCCTTATAAAAGCTGTCGCTCTGTCGTGAATTGGGATCGAAATCGGCCAGACGATCCGCTTCCGATGCGTGATATGCCACACGGGAGATGAGGCGGCTCATGTCCCGGCCCCCGCACGCCGGGCAGGCCAATGTCTCCTGTTCCTCGGCTTTCATAATCAAGGCCTGGAACTCTTCGTGGCATGTACGGCATCTATATTCATAGATGGGCATCTAATCCCCTCCCTTTTTAGGCGTTTGTTCTTTTTCTTTGAGGGTTCGCCTGAGAAACTTTCCGGTGAGGGTCTTGGGTATTTCATCAACCAGTTCAACCTCTCTCGGGTACTTATATGCGGCCATCCTGGCCTTGCAGAAAGCGATGATCTCTTCCGGTGTGACGCGGCCTTTCATGTCCTCTTTAAGGGCCACAAAGGCCTTGACGGTTTCCCCTCTATAGGAATCCTTCACCCCGATGACGGCCGTTTCCTGAACCGCGGGATGCTGGTATATGATATCTTCCACGTCCCGTGGCCATACCTTGTAGCCGGAAGCCACGATCATATCCTTTTTCCGGTCCACCACATAAAACCACCCGTTTTCGTCCATCTTACCCACATCGCCGGTATACAGCCATCCGTCACGTATGGCGTGTGCGGTTTCCTCTGGTTTTCGCCAGTAGCCGGGAACCACCATGGGACCGGAATCAACAATCTCCCCCACCTCGCCGGGAGGCAGGTCCCGGGTTCCGTCTTCCAGATCCGTGATCTTGATGACGGAGTTGGGCACCGGAACACCCACTGAAAGGGCGCCGCTTTCCGGATCGACCGGCGCCTTCGACTCCCAGGGCACGATGTGAGAAGGGGAATTGGTCTCGGTCATGCCGTACACATTATAGATGTACTGGCCGGTGCGTTCCTGAAATTGATTGACGGTGGCCTCTGAAACAGGCGCGCCGCCGCTGTAGGCTTTGACGAAACTGGAAAGGTCTCTTGTCGCCGAATCCGGATGGTTCAGCAGGGCGATATACACGGTGATGGAGGCCACCGTGAAAGAGACCTTCCATTTTTCAATGAGGCGCAGGGTTTCGCCCTGGTCGAAACGGTAGTAAAGGACCAGCGGGATCCCCATGTAGGCGGCGATGGCCAGATGGGCCACTTCGCCGGTCACATGAAAAAGCGGCGCAACACCGAGCACCACGTCCTTTTCATCCATTCGGGCCATTTTTTCGTAGACCCGGGCATTAAATGCAATGCTGCCGTGGGTATTCATGGCGCCCTTCGGGGGGCCGGTGGTCCCGGATGTGTAGGTGAGATATGCCACATCTTCCGGGCCAAGGCCGGGGTCTTCCACTTTGTTGCCTTCAAAGGTTTTTATCAATTCCGTAAACTCAAGGGCATCGGGGACCCGAAGCTTTTTCTTGTCCTTCAACAGGTCCGGTTTCTTCACGTCCGGCGGCAAGAGGTCCAGCGGGGATGTGACGATCACCTTTTCTATGTCGGTTTTCTTCAAGAAGGATAGATCCAGATTCACGGCAATTTCATCGAGGGTGAAAAGCATCTTTGCACCGGAATCCTGGCAGAAATAGGTGAGTTCCTGTTCTTTGTACATGGGATTCAACGGCACGACAGTGGCCCCGAGTTTCCAGGCGGCATAGGTGGCCACCAAGAATTGAGGAACGTTCTGGAGGTCCACCACCATTCGATCTTTTTTCGCCAGACCCAACGAACGAAGGGCCGCGGCCAGGCTGTCGGATTGCCGATCAATTTCCCCATAGGATATGCCGTGGTCGAAATAATAAACAGCAGGGGCTTTTGGCTTGCGAGCGGCGGTGTTTCGAAAATCGTCCAAGGCGGTGTCGTCC
>JARRPY010000145.1:0-6757 GCA_037382425.1 Deltaproteobacteria bacterium | reverse complement strand
GGCCATGGCCACCATCTGCGCATGCGCCGGTTTTGCCGCCGTATGTGGCTCTTCTCTAGCGACCGGCGCCACCATGGGGATGGTGGCCATCCCGGAGATGGACAAATACAAGTACAACCAGAGGCTTTCCACGGGCTGCGTGGCGGCGGGCGGCACGCTGGGGATCTTGATTCCCCCGAGTATCGGGTTTGTCATCTACGGGATCTTGACCCAGGAATCCATCGGCAGACTGTTCATGGCGGGAATTTTGCCGGGGATACTCCTGGCGCTTTTGTTTATTCTGACCATCTATGTCCAATGCCTGCTCGACCCGAAGATGGGACCTCGTGGCGCATCCACCACTTGGAAGGAGAAAATCAGGTCCCTTTCCGGGACATGGGGTATCCTCTGTCTGATTTTTCTCGTTATGGGCGGGCTCTATCTCGGGATTGTCACGCCCACCGAAGCGGCCGGCGTGGGTGCCTTCGGATCCTTTGTCATCGCCTTGGTCAAGGGAAGGTTAAATATGCGCGGCCTGATTCAGTGCCTCCTCGACACAGGCAAGACCACGGCCATGATCTTTCTGATCATCATCGGCGCCAACATCTTCTCTTCTTTCCTGGGATTAGCAAGAATCCCCATGGGGCTCGCCGACTTCATTGCAGGGCTTGCCCTGCCGCGGATCGTTATCCTGATGGCCATTATCCTCATCTATGTGGTGATGGGTTGCGTGATGGATTGTTATGCCATCATGATCCTGACGGTCCCCATCATTTTTCCGGTCATCGAGGCCCTTCAGTTTGACCCGATCTGGTTCGGGGTTCTGATGGTCATCGTTCTGGAGGTGGGGTTGATAACGCCCCCGGTGGGGCTCAATGTCTTTGTCCTGAATGCAGCGGCCCCAGAGGTCCCCCTGACCGTTATTTTCCGGGGCATTCTTCCCTTTCTGGTAGCCGCGTTCGCGGTTATTGTCATCCTTACGGTTTTTCCTCAAATCGCGACCTTCTTGCCCAGCCGGATGTAAACATGCGACACTAGTCGGGGCCTTTAAAAAAGACGGCTGAGCAAGCCGTCTTCGGAACATAACGCATGGAGGATATGATGGCGGGTGGCCTATACACACAGGAGCATCAGATATTTCGGGATGCCTTCAAGAAATTCGTTGCAAAAGAAATCACGCCCAACGTAGCCCGGTGGGAAGCTGAAAGGGCCGTGCCCAGGGATTTGTGGCGTAAGATGGGGGAGCAGGGCTACCTCTGTCCCTGGCTGCCTGAAAGATACGGGGGATTGGACCTAGGCTTCGAGTATTCGGTCATCATCAACGAGGAGTTGATCCGGGGAGACGGATTCGGGGTAGGCGTCCCGCTACACAGCGATGTGGTGGTCCCCTATATCCTCTCTTATGGTAGCGATGCGATCAAAGACAAATGGCTTCCCGGGTGCACCACGGGCGATGTGGTCACCGCCATCGGTTTTACCGAGCCCAACACCGGTTCGGATTTGGCCGCCATACGAACCCGTGCGGTAAGGGACGGGGATGAATACGTCATCGATGGCCAGAAGACCTTTATCACCAACGGCTTTTTTGCCGACGCAGTGGTCACGGCCGTAAAGACGGATCCCCAGGCCGGGTACCAAGGCATCAGCCTCATATTGGTGGAGAGCGAAACACCCGGTTTCTCCAAAGGTCGGAAACTGGAGAAAATGGGGAATCACATGCAGGATACGGCGGAGCTTTTCTACGGGGGATGCCGGGTGCCTGCGTCTCATCTATTGGGAGAGGCGGGTGCCGGGTTCAAGTATATGATGGAAAAACTTCAGCAGGAAAGGCTGGAGGTCTGCATTAAATGCCAGGTCAACGCGGAAGAGGCATTGAAAGAAGCCGTTCATTACGCTAAGATAAGAGAGGCCTTCGGTCGGCGCATCGGCGACCATCAACACATGGCTTTTAAGCTGGCGGAGATGGCCACGGAGGTCGAATTGGGTCGGACCTTTCTCGATGCATTGATCCGGGATCACATCAGGGGAAAGGACATTGTCCAGAGGGTTTCCATGGCCAAGTACTGGCTTGGTGAAATGGTCAACCGGATCGCCTATCAGGCGGTCCAGGTGCATGGGGGATACGGATACATGGAGGAGTACCGGATTTGCCGCATCTATCGCGATGTGCGGGCCCTTTCCATATTCGCCGGAACCAGCGAGATCATGAAACTCATCATTAGCCGGGGGCTGGGGCTGAAGGCGTGATCGGCGTCCATTGATAAAGCCCGAACAGGACCTCTGTGGGATCCGATCGCGCGGGGCCAGACCCGGCGGCAAAATATCCTGAGTGGAAGGGGGTGAAAAGAAAAGGAGGTCGTTGTCGATCCTAGACGCACGTCAAACCGTTTTCATCACAGTTCTTGAAAGGAGATATCGTATGCAAGCGAAAAAATGGATGGTGCTTTTTTGTTTGGTTTCGGCCTTGGGCCTGTTTTTTGCCCCTTTTGCGACTGCGGGTTCGGAAAAACCGATCGAGCTCAGCTATGCCAATTTCTTCCCGCCCACCCACATCCAGTCCAAGTTGCCCGAAACCTGGTGCAAAGAGGTGGAAAAGCGTTCCCATGGCAAGGTGAAGATCACCTATTATCCCGGGGGAACCCTGTTGAGTGCGCCCAAAATCTTCAACGGTGTCGTTGATGGGATCGCAGACATCGGCAATTCCGTATTGGGGTACAGTCGTGGCATGTTCCCTTCCATGGAGGCAATCGATCTTCCCGTCGGATATCCCAGCGGGGTCGTCGCCACCAAAATTATCAATGATTTCTACAACAAATTCAAACCGAAACCCTTCAAGCGGGTAAAGGTCCTGTACTTCCATGCCCACGGGCCGGGTATCCTGCACAGCAAAAGGCCGGTGCGAACGCTCGAGGATATCAAGGGGATGAAGGTCCGGTCCTATGGGTTCAATGCCAAGATGACCTCGGCCCTCGGCGCCGTACCCGTAGCCCTGCCCCAGTCCGGTGTATACGAGGCCCTTCAAAAGGGTGTGGCCGACGCCACATTCAGCCCTGCAGAAGTCCTCAAGGGATGGAAACAGGCCGAAGTGGTCAAATCCACGACCCTCTGTTACAGCGTTGGATACACCGCCGGTTTTTTTGTGGTCATGAACCTTGAGAAATGGAACTCGCTTCCTAAAGATGTCCAGAAGGTGATCGAAGAAGTGAATGCGGAGTGGGTGAAGAAGTACGGCCCTGCGTGGGATAAGAGCGATCAAGAAGGCTTGGCTTTCTCCAAGAGCCTGGGCAATGAGATCATTCCCCTTTCAGCAGAAGAGAGCGCCAGATGGGCCGCGGCGGTGAAACCCGTCCTCGACGATTATGCCAAAGGGGCCGAAAAGAAAGGCCTGCCGGGGAAAAAATACGTAAAGTTTATAAAAGCAAAGATCAAGAAGTATAGTAAATAGCCCGGAAAGAGAATGCCCGCTCAATTTGGCGGGCATTTATATTTCAGCGTTATGTAGAAGAGGAGGCCGACAATTTTATGTTCTACAAAACCACCAACAATGATCATGGGCTACCGTACGATCCGTTTAAATCATGTGTGGCGCCACGACCCATCGGGTGGATCTCCACCATCAGTCCGGATGGCATAGCCAATCTGGCGCCCTACAGCCAGTTTCAAAACCTTACCTTTGATCCCCCTTATGTCATGTTTGCGGCCAATCAGAATACGGCGGGGTTTCGGAAAGATTCGGTGGTCAACGCCGAGCAAACCGGGGAATTCGTGTACAACATGGCCACATACGAGCTGAGGGAGGCGGTAAACATCTCCGCCCAGGAAGTTCCCCCGGATGTGGATGAGTTTGATCTGGCTGGTGTCAAAAAGGCCCCATCCAGGGCCGTGAAGCCCTACCGGGTGGTAGAATCCCCTATCCAGTTCGAGTGTCGATACCACCAGACGTTGCGGTTGCCCGGAAGGGGGAAAATGGGAACGGTGGACGTGGTCATCGGAGAAGTGGTGGGCGTCCACATCCAGGATGAATATATCCTGCCCGACGGCAAGATCGATATTCTCAAGATAAAGCCGCTCTCCCGTCTCGGATACTATGATTACACGGTTGTGGAATCCATTTTCGAGATGGCGATTCCGGGAACCAACGAGGACCTGCGTTCCGGCATGGAGGGGGCATCCCGGAAGGTCCGGCAACCGTAGGAAATGATTCTCCGAGAAAGAGGTACAGATGCATCCTCTTGAAAACGCCGTAAAGACGCTGGTCAGGTACATGTATTACGTAGCGGGTGCAGCCCTCGTGCTGATGATGGTACTCACATGCGTGGATATCGTCTTGAGACTGGCGGTGACCCTCTACGCAAAATATGATTGGACGTTCATCGAACACCTTCAGCCGATACCCGGGACGTATGAACTCGTTTGTTTCTTAGGCTCGACAGCCGCCGCCTTTGCCATGGCACACACGCTGGTGGAGTCCGGCCACGTGGCGGTCAGCGTTCTGGTCCGTCTCTTTTCCCAAAGGGTCCAGGCCATTTTTCAGGTCGTCACCAGCTCAATGGCATTCATTTTTTTCGGACTCCTTTCCTGGCAGTCCATCGTGTATGCCCAGAAACTGAAAAGGTGGGGCGAGGTCTCCATGACGCTGGAACTCCCCTATTATCCATTTGTATACGGGCTGGGATTCGCAGCGGCTGCGGTCTGTCTGGTTCTCCTCATGACGGTCATCGACGAGGGCAGGAAGGTGGTTGACAAATGAGTGTAACGGCTGTCGGCATTATCGGAATCTTTGTTCTGATCATTCTTCTGTTTACCAATATGCCCGTGGGATTCGTGATGGGAATCGTCGGGTTCCTGGGATTCAGTTACATCAAGGGGTTTGGTCCCGGGCTGAGCATCATGGCCAAGGACTTTTTCGAGATCTTTTCGTCTTACGGGTTAACCGTCATCCCCCTATTTGTCTTCATGGGCCAGCTTTCCTATTACTCGGGCATCAGCCGGCGGCTGTATGATTCGGCCTACGTGCTCATGGGAAATCGAAGGGGAGGCCTGGCCATGGCCACGGTAGGCGCTTGTGCCGGATTTTCCGCCATTTCAGGATCCACCAACGCAACGGCCGCCACCATGGCCACCGTTACCCTGCCGGAGATGAAACGATACGGTTACGACATGGGGCTGGCCACCGGCACGGTTGCCGCCGCCGGAAGTCTGGGGATATTGATCCCGCCGAGCGTCATCTTCATCGTCTACGGGATATTGACCGAACAATCCATCGGAGAGCTCTTTGCAGCCGGGATTTTCCCCGGGATACTCCTTTCGTTTTTGTTCCTTTCGGTTATCTACCTGCGCGTACGGCTGAACCCGTCTCTGGCCCCTCCCGGCCCGAAGACCAGCGTGAAGGAAAAAATACGATCCTTTGCCGGTATCATCGAAACCCTCATCATCTTCGCAATGGTAATGGGCGGCATCTTTTTCGGCATTTTCACTCCCACTGAAGCCGCCGCAGCAGGCGCCTTTCTGACGTTGGTGCTGGCCATCGTCAGAGGACAACTCTCCTGGAAAGGTTTTCTAGATTCCGTCGCCGATACCACTCGAATCAGCTGCATGGTCATGGTGATCGTGGCCGGGGCCACCATTTTCGGTCACTTCATGGCCGTCACCCGGGTGCCTTTCGACATTTCCAACTGGGTGAGCAGCCTTCCCCTCCCCGGCTTCGCCATCATGATCGTGGTCATTCTCATCTATCTCTTCGGTGGTTTCTTTATGGACGCCTTTGCCCTGATCATGTTGACGATCCCCATCTTTTTTCCCGTGTCACAGGCGCTTGGGTATGATCCCATCTGGTTCGGCGTGGTCATCGTTTTGATCACGGAAATGGGGGTCATCACCCCTCCCGTGGGAATCAACGTCTACGTTGTCCACGGCGTGGCCAAAGATGTGCCGCTTGATGTGATATTCAAGGGTGTGCTTCCCATGCTCCTGGCCTTGCTCATCTGCAATTTGTTGATCCTCATCTTTCCTCAGATTGCCCTGTTTCTGCCGGGACTGATGCACTAGCGCATATCCCAATATCAGGTTCGGTCTCGCTGAAAACGCGTGCTGTGGCCCGCTACTGGCCGTGGTCAATACGGTCTCTTGCGAGCCCCTAGATCTGAGGCCGCGGAAGCATCCCGGCTCTTTCAGCGATTTCAGGCACTCTGTGTTCCCACTCTATGGCCATCAGATGGACCCCGGCAACACCCTTCATCTCCTTTAACTCTTCTATTTGCTCGAGGGCGTATTTAATCCCTTCCTCGGCCACGTTCTCTTTTCCGACACCCTTCAGCCTTTCGATGAGACTGTCGGGAACATCCATACCGGGGACATTGTTGGCCATGTAGCGCGCCATACCGACACTCTTCATGGGGGTAATGCCCGCTAGGATGAAGCATTTTTCATGGAGGCCCATATCCACGGCCTGCTTCATGAACGCTCGGAACTTGTCCATATTGTAGATGCACTGGGTTTGAATAAAATCTGCACCCGCAGAGATTTTTTTGGCCAGCCGGCGTGCGCGAAAGTCAGACGGCTCGGCAAACGGATTCGAGGCCGCGCCGATGAAGAGTTCGGGCGGTCCCTGAATGTCCTTGCCGCTCAGGAACTTTCCTTCATCTCGCATGGTCTTGACGGTGTGGATCAGCTGCATGGAATCGATATCAAAGACATTCTTGGCCTCTGGGTGGTCCCCGAATTTCTGATGATAGCCAGACAGGCACAGCATGTTTCTGATGCCATGGGAGTAAACCCC
>JARRPY010000144.1:0-6792 GCA_037382425.1 Deltaproteobacteria bacterium | reverse complement strand
TTTTTTTCGGCCTGTCAGGCACCGGCAAAACGACCCTATCGGCGGATCCATCAAGGCGGCTAGTGGGAGATGATGAGCACGGCTGGTCAGAAGAGGGCATCTTCAATTTTGAAGGTGGCTGTTACGCGAAGGTCATCAACCTGTCCCCTGAAAGCGAGCCGGAAATATACGAGTGCACCCGTCGCTTCGGGACGATTCTGGAAAATGTTTCCATGAATCCGGCCATTCGACGGATCGATTTGAATGACGCGAGCCTGACAGAAAATACCCGGGCCTCATATCCGCTGAGCCATCTTCCCAACATCGTTCGATCCGGTATGGCGGGTCATCCCCGAAACGTCATCATGCTCACGGCAGATGCCTTCGGCGTGTTGCCGCCCATCGCCAGGCTGACACCCGATCAGGCCATGTATCATTTCATCAGCGGCTACACGGCCAAGCTGGCAGGCACGGAGAAGGGGGTGACGGAACCCTCGGCGGTGTTCAGTGCCTGTTTCGGCGCCCCCTTCATGATTCGACATCCTTCCGTTTATGCCCAGTTACTGGCGGACAAGATCCATAAGCACAGGGCAGCGTGTTGGCTCATGAACACCGGATGGACCGGTGGACCGTATGGCGTGGGACACCGCATGAAAATTGACTACACCCGGGCCCTCTTAAATGTGGCCTTGGATGGGTCTCTCGAGGAGGCGGAGATGCGTAAAGATCCCATCTTCGGATTTCAGGTGCCCAAAGAAATTCGAGGCATCCCTACCAAGGTGTTGAATCCCCGGAGTACGTGGCCCAACGCCGCTGATTACGATGAACAAGCCCAAAGACTGGCGGGCCTCTTTCAGGAAAACTTTAAGCAGTTTGAGAATCAGGTTTCAGATGACGTCCTGGCAGCGGGACCCATGAAGGGATAATCGCGGCGATATGGTGAAGCGATCAAAGATTTAAATAAATATAAAGTATGACATAAAATAATATCAATATCTTACTAATATAACAATATTTATTTAGATAATTATTGTCGTTATTTTTTTCTGATCGCCCCTGCGTCTCTGCGGGAAGGGGGGGAGATTAGCGGTTGACATTTTGGCACACCGGTCTCTATTATCAACGCCGTTTTATTCCGATGAATTGGCAGTTTCTATGCACGAAATGTCCATAGCACAGAGCCTCATTGACATCATTCAGGAAGAGATGGATCGGCATCATGCCACCTCCCTGAAATCGGTGAGGCTTAACATCGGCCAACTGTCCGCTGTGGTCCCCGAGTCCCTCTCTTTCTGTTTCGATGTGATCACAACCGGAACTCCGCTTGAGGGCGCAGAACTGATCATGGATATGGTCCCACTCACCGGTGCGTGCCGGTCCTGTGGAGAAACATTCGACATCGAGGACTATGCGTTTACCTGCCCCAAGTGCGGCAGCCCGGAGATCGATACGGTCTCTGGACAGGATCTCTCCATCGTGGAGATGGAAGTAGATTGAGGCGCAAACAGCTAACCCCTAACACCCCCCAAGGAGTGATCGTTATGAAAGTATCTGTGGTAAAAAATATACTTGAAGCCAACGATCGAATCGCTCAAGAAAACCGAGCCATATTCGACGAAAAGGGCCTTCTGGTGTTTAATCTCATGAGTTCACCAGGCGCGGGCAAGACCAGCCTTTTGGAAAAGACCGTGGAGGCCCTGAGCGAGACGCTGCATATCGGTGTTATCGAAGGGGATATTCAATCCTCTCACGATGCCGAACGAATCGCCAACAAGGGAATTCCGGTGGTCCAGATTAATACGGGAGGCGCCTGCCATCTCGATGGCAACATGATTCGGGATACCTTTAAGGAGTTCGACTTCGACGCCCTTGACCTTCTTGTGGTGGAAAACGTAGGGAACCTGGTCTGTCCCGCGGAATTCCAGGTGGGTGAAGACTTTAAGGCCATGATTTTAAGCGTCACCGAAGGAGACGATAAACCATCGAAATACCCGCTCATGTTTCGGGAATCCAAGGTATTGCTGATCAACAAAATTGATCTGCTCCCCCATTTGGATGTCAGCCTTGAGAAAATCAAGGAAGAGGCCTTGAAGATCAATCCCCGCTTGGCGATATTCGAGGTTTCCTGCAAGACCGGGGAGGGATTGGATCGTTGGTATGAATGGCTCCGGGACGCTGTTAAGCAAAGGAAGGCGGTCTGAGGGTTCCTTGGACAATGAATCATAATGAACCTGCGGTTCAAAGGTGCCATTGAGGGGATTGTGCAAGGGGTCGGTTTTCGTCCCTTCATATACAGATTGGCCACCCGGTATTCTCTGTCCGGTTATGTCAGCAATACGGCAAGCGGAGTGGACCTCGAAATCCAGGGTGATGAGACCAATGTGCGTCGATTCATGGCGGCATTATCCACCGAACTCCCCCCGCTCGCCCACATCTCCTCTACCCAGTGGAAAGATCTTCCCCAAAAGGAAGAACATTCCTTTCAAATACGCCTGAGTCAAAGTGGAGAGGAACGCTCCGCCCTCATCTCACCTGATGTGTGCATATGTGTGGATTGTCTTCGAGAGATGAGAGACCCGTCTGATCGGCGTTTCCGCTATCCTTTTATCAATTGTACCAATTGCGGGCCCCGGTATACCATTATCGAGGATATCCCCTATGATCGGTGTGCCACCACCATGGACGTGTTCACCATGTGTCCGGCCTGTCAGGCAGAATACGAAAATCCCACTGACCGACGATTTCATGCGCAACCCAACGCCTGCTGGGCGTGCGGGCCACGGGTGACCCTCCATGACGCGGATGGACATCAAATCCAATGCACAGATCCCATTCGTGAAAGTATTGCCTTACTGGACCAAGGGGCCATTTTGGCCATCAAGGGCCTCGGGGGATTTCATTTGGCCGTGGATGCTGCAAATCACCAGGCCGTGGTCAGATTAAGACGGCGAAAACATAGGGAAGAAAAGCCGTTAGCGGTCATGGTTAAACAGTTGGACGATGTCCTTACACTGGCCCATGTCAGCCCCGGGGAGAGGAAAATTCTGGAATCAGCTCAACGTCCCATCGTCATTCTTAAGAAACGACGTCCACACGGTCTGTCCCCTCAGGTCGCCCCCAAAAACGCCCATATCGGGGTCATGCTCCCTTACACACCCCTTCACTATCTTCTCATGGAGGGACCGTTCAGGGCGCTGGTCATGACCAGCGGGAACAAGACGGAAGAGCCGATCAACACGACCAATGAGAACGCCTTCAAAAATCTCAAAGACATCGCCGACTACTTCCTGGTCCACGACCGGGGGATTTATCTCAGGAGCGATGATTCGGTGGTTCGCGTCGTCGATGGCGTGCCTCGTCAAATCAGGCGATCGCGGGGCTACGTCCCCAGGCCTCTTTTCCTTTCCTCCGAACTCGCTGCACTTCCCCCGGTTTTATCGGTGGGTGGCGAACTCAAGAACACCATCTGTCTAATCAAGGAAAATCGTGCCTTCCTCAGCCAGCATATCGGGGACATGGAGAATCTTGAAACTCTGGAGTTCTTTAATTTAACCGTTCGCCATCTCAAACGGATCATGGAGATCCAGCCCCGGGTGATCGGACATGACCTCCACCCGGATTATCTGAGTTCGAAATTCGCGAAGCGGCAATCCGATGTCGCGACCATTGCCGTCCAGCATCACCATGCCCATGTGGTCGGATGTATGGCAGAACATGGTCTATCCGAACCGGTGATCGGCGTGGTGCTGGATGGAACGGGTCTGGGGTTGGACGGCCGTATCTGGGGTGGAGAAATCCTTATTTCGGATTTGACCTCGTTTGAGCGCAGAGGTCATCTGGCCTATGTCCCCCTCCCGGGCGGGGATGCAGCGGCTCGATTTCCATGGCGCATGGCAGTGAGCTATCTCAACGATGCGTACGGTGATGAACTTTTGGGCCTTCCCATACCCTTTGTACGGAAGATGGATCAAGAAGAGGCGGTCCTTATTCTCGATATGGCGCAAAGGGAAGTCAATTCACCTCTGACCTCCAGTTTCGGAAGGCTCTTTGATGCCGTATCCGCTCTGATCGGCCTCAGAAATAAAATCGCATATGAAGGGCAGGCGGCCATTGAACTGGAAATGTGCCAGTCCGGAAGAGAAAAGGGACACTATTCGTGGAAAATCAAACTTAATGGGGATCGATGGGAGATGTCCGCCACCCAGATTATTCGGGGTGTGGTGGATGACTTGCGCGCAGGGATCAAGCGCGGTATTATCAGCCGTCGGTTCCATAATACGGTTATCCATATGTTGACAGACATCTGCACAAGCGTGGCAGAGGAAAGCGGATTGAACCGCATCTGCCTCAGCGGGGGATGTTTTCAGAATGCCACCCTCCTGAGTGGGCTGGCCCGGAGACTTGAAGCAGTCGGCCTCGAGGTCTACAGCCATGCACAGGTGCCAACCAATGACGGGGCGCTCTCTTTGGGGCAGGCGGTTTGTGCGGGATTGACATACTCCGAAGTGAAAGGGGCCTTTTCAAACGCCTATGAAATATATCGATGAATACAGAGACAAAGCCATCGCGACCGCCCTGGTGAAAAAGATCAAAAAGGTCTCATCAAAGCCGATCCGGCTGATGGAGATATGCGGGACCCACACCATGGCCATTTTCAAACACGGGATCCGGAGCCTACTCCCGAATACCATCGAGTTGGTTTCAGGGCCGGGATGCCCGGTCTGCGTCACGGCCACGGAAGAGATCGACAGAGCGGTGAAGTTGGCGCGGATACCCGATATGATCGTTACCACCTTCGGAGATATGCTGAGAGTACCCGGAAGCGAGGCATCTCTGAAAGAGGAACAGGCGCAAGGTGCGGATGTAAGAATGGTTTACTCCACGGTCGATGCGCTCAGTATCGCCCAAGAAAATACCGCGCGAGAGGTGACGTTCCTTGGGGTGGGATTCGAGACCACCGCGCCCACGGTGGCCGCCGCGGTTAAGACCGCCGCTGATAAGGAGGTGTCCAACTTCTCAGTGCTCTCCGCCCACAAACTCCTGCCTCCTGCCATGGACGCCCTCCTCAAGGGCGGGGATCTCAAAATCGACGGCTTCATCTGTCCGGGTCACGTCACCACCATCATCGGGACCTCTTCCTACGAGGGCGTCGTTGAGACCTATCACACGCCGTGCGTGGTCGTCGGATTCGAGCCCATTGACATTCTCCAGGGTATTTTAATGCTGGCGGAGCAGATAGAGGCGGGCCGGGCAGAGGTCCAGATCCAGTACACCCGGGGCGCCGCTGCTGAGGGGAACCCGGGGGCGTTGCGCCTCATGAATACGGTGTTCGAACCATGCGACTCGCCCTGGCGGGGCTTAGGGCCCATTCCCCGAAGCGGTTTGGCCGTTAAATCCGACTTTTCCGAGTTTGATGCCAGAAAGCGGTTCGATCTGGATGTCCCCCCTGCGAAGGAACCACCGGGGTGCCGTTGTGCAGAGGTCCTGCGAGGAGCGGAAACCCCGTTGACCTGCAAGCTTTTCAAGACCACTTGCACGCCGGCCACACCGGTGGGGCCCTGCATGGTTTCCAGTGAAGGGACCTGCGCCGCCTATTTCAGGTATCATGAGGAGTAGGGTTTTGTTCGACACCCTCGATCTTGCGAACTTCCCCAAGAGAAATTGGGGCATCCTGAGAGCAGGATCCAATACCCGACCGGTCATCTGGATTGTGGAGGAAAACGGCATCCGTGCCATTGTCAAGGATTTCAGCAGGAACAAGGCCTTCTTTCGTCATGTGATCGGCCGCTTTTTGGTTTGGCGTGAGAAACGGGCATATCATCGTTTAAATGGGATCAGAGGGGTGCCGACCCTGTACCGGGTGATTAAGGGACAGGCCCTGGTCCTGGAGGAAATCCAAGGGGATAGCCTTGAGAATCTCGAAAAACGTCGAAAACTCCCCCAATCGTTCTTCCGTGATCTCGAGGTGCTGGTGCGCGGCTTCCACCAACGGGGCATGGCCCACTGCGATTTAAAGCGGGCGCCCAACACCATTTGTGGCATGGATGGTCATCCCTATATAGTGGACTGGGGGGCATCCATCTCAAAAGCGGAAATGAGAATCCCGCCGCTTAACCTGATCTACAGACGCTTCGTTCGGGATGATGAGATGGCGATCATTAAACTCAAGCTGAGGCATATACCCCAGCGGGTCACGAGAGAAGAAAAGGCACGCTACGCCTATCGCGGGGCCGGAGAGCGGTTGATCAGAGCACTGCGGGATAAGGGCAGGGAACTCCTCCAAAAAGCGGTATAAAAGATCTTATTGAAGAAGCCCGCGGTCCCGCCTCGGCGGGACGGGGAATGCACTCCCTTTTAATTTTCAGCAGGCGGCTCCTCTGCCAGTGAGACCATGATGTGATGGGCCGCACCCCTGCCGATAGCCAGCCTGGTGGACTTGTGACCCAGAATCAGCCGTCCCATTCCCGAATTGTTGATGATCTCCACCACATCGTTCACCCGAAGGCCCATATCGGACAGTCTCCCTCTTTTGAATCTGCCGCCTCCGATCTCCCTGATAACGACGTTTTCCCCTGTTTTGGCCATGGCCAGAGGCATCAAGGGCTTTCGTTTCAAAGTACATTCTGAGCAGAGGCCGTAGATATCCATCTGGTGCTGGAGCATATGAAATCCGTGGCTCGCCGCCACTTCCAATTGAAGCCTCTCAATGGATTTATCCGAGAATTCGGTGATTTTACCGCATTTGGTACAGATCAGGTGGTCGTGATGGTTTCCCAAATGCCGGTGTTCGTATCGGATGGGCTGGCCCTCGAA
>JARRPY010000143.1:0-9265 GCA_037382425.1 Deltaproteobacteria bacterium | reverse complement strand
CCCGTTCTTTTTACTTGACAGGAGGAAAATGTTCAGATTAAAGAACAAATAGTCGGAGTCTGAACATATGTTCGGATGAGCGGATGTCTTTTGAGGTGGAGGCGATGTGAGCACGTATAAACATTTGCGCTATGAAATCGAGGATGGAGTCGGAATTGCCACCATAAACCGTCCGGAGAAGCTGAACTGCCTCGATCAGCGGTTGTGGAAGGATCTTCAGCACGCCCTTGGACAAGGAGACCAGCACCCGGAGGTTCATGTTCAGATCATCACGGGTTCCGGGCGCGCCTTTTGTGCAGGAGACGACATCTCTATTCTCACTCAAGTCCTGGATGTCGAGATCGGAAGGGATCTGTTGCTGGCATGTATATACGGCTTGGTGGACACCATTGTGCATCTCCAGAAACCACTCCTCTCGGCAATAAACGGATACGCGTATGGCGGCGGCTGTGAGCTGGTGCTCTTATCTGATCTGGCCGTGGCATCCGAGAAGGCCCTTTTCGCCCTACCGGAAGGGCGTATCGGGGCCTGGCCCATGATATTCGCCACATTTGGCCCATTTCTTCTCGGGTCGAAGGTGTCGAACGAGTTGACCATGATCGGTGAACCCGTATCGGCCCAACGGGCCCTGTCAATGGGATTGATAAACCGTGTGGTGCCTCACGACGACCTCCTGTCCTCTGCGGTTGAGATGGCCAAGCGCGTGGTGAAGTCATCCCCGGTGTCGCTGAAAATCATCAAAGAGACGTCCCAACGGATCATGGGGGAAAGGCTGTATGATTTCTGGATCTCTCAGATACGGAGTCTGAAGGAAACATCGCGGAGTTCGGACTGGCTTGAAGGCGCCACTGCGTTTATGGAAAAGCGGCCGCCGCAATTTTCAGGTGAGTAGACCGTTTACGGTTTTGGAATAAAAACGACTTGAAATAGAGGTTACATGACGATGACTTCGCAGCTTGAGTATGAAAAGGTATATAAAGAATTCTCTTGGGACAGGTGTATGAATGAATACCTCGATTGGCCGGGAGAGGGGTATTTCAACATCACCCATGAGGCCATTGACCGGCATGCCGGCGATCCCAAAAAAGTGGCCATTTTCTATCTTTCGGCAGACGGACGTGAAGAAAAATACACCTTTCGCGAGATGAAGTACCTGACCGCCCGGCATGCCAATATGCTCAGAAGGCTGGGCGTTAAAAGAGGCGACAGTGTGGCCAGGATGCTGCCGCGATCGATCGAGAACTACATCACCTTCATGGGCAACTGGAAAGCCGGGGCAGTGGATATTCCCGTGTTCACGGCTTATGGCCCCGAGGCGTTGGAATACAGGGCCAAGAATTCCAAGGTCAAGGTCTTGATTACCGATGCGGATAACCGGCCCAAGGTCGATAAGATCGCAGGGGGCTTACCCGGGGTGAAACTCGTCGTGGTGGCCGGGCCGAACGGTGAGGGACTCCAAGAGGGGGACTACGATTACTGGGAAGAACTTTCGGCCGCTTCCAGAGAATTTGATACGGAAAAAATGAATCCGGAGGATCTCGTGCTGGTGCATTACACCTCCGGGACCACCGGCACGCCCAAAGGCGCCATGGTCAATCAAAAGGGCGCTCTGTACATGATTCCCTATTCGATGTATGCACTCGACCTCAAGAAAGACGATATGTTCTGGGGCTTTGCCGATCCCGGCTGGATTTACGCCCTGTTTACCGTCGGGGTTTCCGTCCTCATTGCGGGAGGATCGCTGATGGTTTACGGCGGGCGCATGGATGCGGAGAACTGGTATCGTATCATGGACCAATACGAGGTCACCAACTTCGCGGCCGCGCCCACCCTCTACCGGATGATCATGGCTGCCGGGGATGCGCTGGCCGATTCCTACAAGGGGAGAATCAAGGCGTGGCGGTACACGTCCGCCGGGGAGTATCTGGATCCCAAGGTGAGCCTGTGGTTCGGGGAGAAATTCGGTGCGAGCATTTCCGATCAATACGGATTGACCGAAGTGGGGATGGTGTTGGGCAACTACCCGTTCATGCCCGAGAAACCGGGATCAATGGGCCGCCCCATGCCCGGATACCGTGTTCGCGTCCTGGACGAAGACGGTGGGGAGGTCCCTCAGGGGGAAACGGGCATCGTTATGGTGGAGAAGAGCGACTTCTTTTTGGGCAGCAATTATCTGAATGAGCCCGAGAAGTGGAAGGGGTGCTTCGTCGAGGAAAAATGGTACAACACCGCGGACATGGCGGTGATTGATGAAGACGGTTATTTCTTTTATCGGGGAAGAAATGATGACGTCATATCGAGTTCCGGTTACCGGATCGGCCCGGCCGAGGTGGAGGCGGCCATCATGAAACATCCCGCCGTAGCGGAAGTGGCGGCCGTGGGCAAGCCCGATCAGTTGCGTACGGAGATTGTGGTGGCGTTCGCGGTGCTCAAGGCCGGTTATGCGCCGTCCCCCGATCTGGCTGGAAACCCCCATCCGTGATCGACGACTCGATTTTACTCGAATCGCATGCGCAATTCGCGCCGCATGATCTTACCGCTCTCGGATGGGGGTTCAGAGGCTTGAGGGACTTTAACTGCTTATGGGGGGGATTCAAATGGACGGCGTGGGATTCTGGGCCATGGAGGATATCAGAAAAGAGGACGAGGCCATGGCCGCCGCCTTGGCAGGTATGTAAAGGGGTGTAGGTTTACATCGCACATAAATTTGGAACTAAAAAAGGATGAGCAATGAAGATCCATGAGTATCAGGCGAAAGAAATCTTCGGCAAGTCGGGAATCCCCGTCCCCAACGGGCAGACGGTAACGACCCCGGACGAAGCGGCTAAGGTATGTCAGATCATCAAGGGCCCTCCCTGGGTGGTGAAGGCCCAGGTCCATGCCGGGGGACGGGGCAAGGGCGGCGGTGTCAAAGTGGCGCATTACCCATATGAAGTGGTGACGGCCGTGGAATCTCTGTTGCGAACGGCCCTGGTGACGCCGCAGACAGGGCCCGAAGGTGTGGCGGTTCATCAGGTACTCATCGAAGAGGGAGTGGATATCGAGCGGGAATTCTATTTGGGCATGGTGATTGATCGCGCGGCGGCCAGGCCGGCAATGATCTTCAGCCCGGCAGGCGGCATGGCCATTGAAGAGGTCGCGTCAGAGACGCCGGAACTGATCTGGAAAGCCTGCGTGGACCCCTCGGTCGGATGGATGCCGCATCAAGCACGACGCCTGGTCTACCAAGTGAACCCACCCCCGTCGCCCGGGGCCATCAGCCAGCTTATGGGGGCCATGGCCAGCGTGTATAAGGTGTTTACCACCCTTGATTGTTCTCTTGTCGAAATCAATCCGCTCGTGATCACGGCTGCCGGCAAGGTCCTTGCGTTGGATGCCAAGATCAATATCGATGACAATGCCCTGTTCCGACAAAAGGAGATGCTGAGGCTGGATGATTCGAGCGAGCGGGATCCGTTGGAGTTAATGGCGGAAAAGTACCACCTCAACTACATCCGGCTGGATGGCAATATCGGGGCCATGGTCAACGGCGCAGGATTGGCCATGGCCACCATGGATCTCATTAAGATGGCCGGGGCGGAACCCGCCAACTTCTTGGACGTGGGAGGCGGCGCCACCGAGGAGATGATCACCAAGGGGTTTGAGATCATCCTCAAAGACAGGCGGGTAAAGGCGATCCTGGTCAATATATTCGGCGGTATTCTCCGGTGTGACGTCCTTGCAAGGGGCGTGGTTGCAGCGGCGGAGAAGAGCCGTATGCGCATTCCTCTCATCGTCAGGTTGGAGGGGACCAATGTGAAGGAAGGAACAAAGATCCTCGGGAATTCGGGGGTGGCCTTTCTGGTGGCAAAAGATTTGGCTGAAGCGGCAAAACTGGTGGCGAGCCAAGTTTCGGGAGGCAATAGATCATGAGCATACTGGTAGACGAAACGAGCAGGGTGGTGGTACAGGGGATTACCGGCCGTGAAGGCGCCTTTCATACCCGGCAAATGCTGGATTACGGGACGGTGGTCGTAGCGGGTGTCACGCCCGGCAAGGGCGGGCAGTCCGTGGAAGGGGTTCCTGTTTTTAACACCGTCGCAGAGAGTGTGGACAGCGCGGGTGCCAATGTCTCCTGTATTTTCGTCCCGCCGCCCTTTGCCGCCGACGCCGTCATGGAGGCCGGGTCCGCAGGCGTGAAGGTCATCGTGTGCATCACCGAGGGGATTCCTACCATGGACATGGTAAAGGTGGACCGCTTTTTGAAAGATACGGATTCGGTCCTGATCGGTCCAAATTGTCCCGGTATTATTTCACCCGGCAAGACCAAGGTGGGAATTATGCCGGGCCCCATACATAAACCGGGGACGATCGGGGTGATCTCCAGGAGCGGGACCCTGACCTATGAGGTGGTCGACCAGCTGACCGGTGTGGACTTGGGGCAGTCTACCTGCATCGGCATTGGAGGAGATCCGATCATCGGGACCACGTTTATTGATCATCTCATGAGATTCGAGGATGATCCTGAAACCACGGGAGTGGTTCTCATCGGCGAGATCGGCGGCTCGGCCGAAGAAGAGGCGGCCGAATACATCAAGACAAAATTTTCAAAGCCTGTGGTTGCTTTTGTTGCGGGCCAGACAGCGCCTCCCGGCAGGCGGATGGGCCATGCCGGTGCCATCATCGCCGGAGGGAAAGGAAAAGCCGAAGACAAGATCAAGGCACTTGAATCGGCGGGTATCAGAGTGGCCCTGAGCCTGGCAAGGCTGGGAGAGACGGCGCTGGAGGTGATGGGAGGTGATAAACACCCTGCCTGAAGCACGTCTCGGAATCCTAGTCTATTCTTGACTCGGATGGTTGAATGTGGCAGAGATGTAAAGGGCTTCCGCCTTTTCGGTTCTACGGCTTAAAAGGAGTCTGAGCATGAAGACCATCCGAGGAAAAATCATTTCTTTCTTTGTCCTGTGCCTTGCATTTGCGGCTCTGCTGACCTTTCTATATTACCAAAGTGCTTTCTCGCTACGACGAAAACTCTATGCCATCGAGCAATTCGACGACTTGTTGAACGATGTGCTCGAACTGAGGCGTTATGAAAAGAATTTTCTCTTTTACCGGGATACATCAAGCCTCAAAGAGGAGTTGGTTTATCTGGAAAGAGTGGAGAAAGACTATCTGCTACTCAAAGAGGACATCGCCGGAATTATGGGATCGGAGGAAAGCGAAGAATTCGCCGAAAATCTGACCCGCTACAGGCAGATTTTGCATGACAATATCGGTGCACAATCCACCCTGCCGGCATCGGAAGCGGAGAAAAAGTTCCGGACGGAAGGCAAGTATCTGGTCGATTTTGCCCAGAACCTGATTCAGAAGAAAAGAGCCAGGATCGGTCAGACCCTGAGTCGGGTCCTGATCATCCCCTTGGCTTCCATCACCACGCTGGTGGTTCTGGTCATCATTATCTTCCGTTTCGTCACCACCGGAATCCTCAAGCCGCTGTTACTGGTGGAAAGCGCCACGGAAAAGGTGGCCAGGGATTCCTTTACACCGATTGCCTACGACAGGGACAGACAGGACGAAATCAGTCGCCTGATCGCTTCCTTCAATAAGATGGCCGGAGAACTCGAATCCCGGCAGGAGCAATTGATCCAATCGCGAAAACTGGCCTCCATCGGTACGCTGACCTCGGGGATCGCTCATGAACTCAACAATCCCTTGAACAATGTTTCCATCACTGCGGAAGTCCTCAAGCTCAATTATCACGACCTGGGTGAAGCGCAAGTAATGGAAATGATCGACGAGATCCTGACGCAGACGGAGCGGGCGAGCCAGATCGTTAAAAACCTGCTGGAATTCTCCCGGACCGAACGCCCTCATCTCGGCAATCTCCATATTCACGACATCATCGACCAGACGCTCAATCTCATCAAGAATCAGTTGGTGGTGGCACGCTTGCAAGTAGAAAAACGCATTGCCGAAGGCCTTCCGCTCATTCGCGGAAAACGACAGGACCTCCAACAGGCGCTGGTCAATATCCTTCTAAACGGCATCCAAGCCATGCCCGATGGCGGTGCGATCACCATCAACGCCGATCGGGGTCCGGAAGGGTACCTGAGAATCGATGTGTCGGATACGGGTACGGGCATACCTCCCGAGGCCCTGGAACAGATTTTCGATCCCTTTTTTACCACCAAAGGTGCCGGCCAGGGAACGGGGCTCGGTCTGTCGCTTGTTTACAGCATCATCCGGACCCACGGTGGATACATCGAGGTCAAGAGCGAGGAGGGCGAAGGCACCACCTTTTCCATATTTCTCCCCGTCCTCAGCGAGAAGGACATCCCGGATGAACAGATGTAGAACAGCGGTCGTAGACGACGAGGAATTGGTTCTAAAGCGCCTGAAAGATGTGCTCTCCGGGGATGGTTACGAGACGGAAACCTTTCTGGACGGAACACGGTTCTGGAGCCGAATGCAGACCGCTCCCTTCCACATCGTATTTCTGGATCTGACCTTGCCGGATTCCAATGGGATGGAAATCCTCTCCCGCATAAAAAGCCGCTATGCCGGAACCGAGGTGATCATCATCACCGGAAACAGTTCCATCGATTCGGCCATTACGGCCATTAAGAAGGGGGCCTATCACTATGTGGCCAAGCCGTTCAAGCTGGAGGAAATCCGTGTGCTTGCCGCGGGCGCCCGGGAGAAAATGGAGCTGAGGGAGGAAAACCGCCGTCTTCGGGAAGCCATGGGCGGGGATCCGATAATGCAGGGGTTCATCGGAACCAGCCCCGCCATGCAGGAAATTTTCAGTATGATCAAGAAGGTGGCCATTGTGGGCTGCAATGTTCTGCTCCAGGGTGCGAGCGGGACCGGCAAGGAACTGGTGGCCAAATCCATCCATCGTCTGAGCCCTAGAAAAAATTCACCCTTCATCTCCTTCAACTGCGGCGGCTTCGCCGAGGATTTGATCTGCAATGAACTCTTCGGCCACGAAAAGGGGGCCTTCACAGGGGCCAATATCACCAAGATCGGGCTCCTCGAATCTGCGGCCGGCGGGACGGTGTTTCTCGACGAAATCGGAGAGATGTCCCCATCCATGCAGGTGAAGCTGCTGCGCGTCCTGGAGGAAAAACGAATCCTCAGGGTCGGCGGCACCCGGCCCATCGATCTGGATATCCGCATCATCTCCGCCAGCAACAAAGATATCAAGAGATCCTGCCTGGACGGCGAGTTTCGCGAAGATCTCTATTATCGGCTGAACGTGGTCACGCTGCACATCCCGCGCTTGAGCGAGAGAAAGGAAGATATCCCGCTCCTGGTGGCTTCCTTTATCGAAAAATACAGCCGGCCCTTCGGGAAAAAAGTAACGCAGATATCACCCGAGGCCCTGGAGTTACTGATGCATTATGATTTTCCCGGCAATGTCCGTGAGCTGGAAAACATCATCCAGCGGGCCATCGCTCTGACCGAAGGCGACGTCATCCAGGTTCGGGGACTGCCGACCGATCTGCAGGAGCTCGAATTCAGCATGATCGACGGCCAGGGGCTGTTGACCCTGGAAGAAGTGGAAAAACAACATATCGCCAGGGTTCTGGAAAAGACCGGCAACAACCGGATACTGGCCAGCAAAATCCTGAATCTTCCCCGTACCACCCTGTGGCGCAAAATGAAGCGCCATGAACTCTTCAAGTAGAGGCAACGCATCTCCTTTGCGCCGGCCTCGCAGTTTCATTGTGGAACTACCTGTTCCCCTGTCGCCGGAATAAGCCTCCGAATTCCTTTCATAATCCGGTGTTTTTGCGGAATCAGTTCCATATTGAAACTGAAGTGGCCCCATTCCCTTTTCAAATTTTCCTAACGCATTGTTATTTCAATAAAAGATCTGATGGCACGTCTCTTGCCAGAGTCATCCGGCAAGGAGATTCATCATGGAAAATATCCTGGTGGCGATCAACCCGGCCGAGCCCCGTTGTTATGCCGGCGTGCATGCCGTCAATTTGGCAAAACGTATTCAGGCCAGAGTCCTGTTTTTGCTGGTCTATCCCCCATTAGACGGAACATCCCCCCAGTCCGGAGCAAACGGGGTGGAGGTCTCCATGAACAAATCGCTCTCCGCCCTGATCGAAGAAGCCCGATCCGATGGCATACCCGTGGAATGCTATGTGGCCCGAGACCCTTTTGAAAAGGAGATTGTCAGTTTTGTAAAGGAGAATCGGATTACGTTGCTGGTGGTGGAATCTGCGAACAAAAGCATTCCAGGACATGAATCAGGAGGCTTTCTGAATAAAATCCGCCACAGGATCAATTGTCCCATTGAAGTCGTCAACGAAAAGCCGGAATGGTCTAACAGAAAGGAATGATACCGTGTGGCACCTATACCTACCGATTGCCGGGAACAGCGTGAATGTCATTTTGATTTTTGTGATGGGTGGATTTGTCGGATTGCTCTCTGGAATTTTCGGCGTGGGAGGCGGATTCCTGATGACCCCGATCCTGATTATGATCGGCATTCCACCCACCGTGGCGGCGGCCTCCGATTCCAACCAGATCGTCGGCGCCTCCACCTCGGGAACCCTGGCGCACTATCGCCTGGGCAATGTGGATTTCAAAATGGGCATCATACTGCTCATCGGCGGTGTCCTCGGCGGAACGATCGGCGTGCAACTCATCAAATTTTTGCGGCACCTGGGGAACGCGGACTTTCTGATTCAGATCAGCTATGTGGTCATGCTGGGATTCGTGGGCGCCTATATGTTTATGGAAAGCCTTCAGCAACTCAAAGGAACCCAAAACGTATCCAAAACCCCCAAAAAAGAATCCCGCTATGCACTGCTGCTCAAGCAACTGCCCTTCCAGACGCGGTTTGAAAAATCAGGCATTGAGCTTTCCATCTTCATGCCGCTGGTCTTGGGCGGTTTTGTCGGTATTCTGGCCGCCATCATGGGCGTGGGCGGCGGATTCATCATGGTGCCGATCATGGTCTATCTCCTCCGAATGCCCATGCATGTGGTGGTGGGAACCAGCCTGTTTCAAATCCTGTTTACCTGCGTTAATGTCACCATCATGCAGGCCAATACAAACCATACGGTGGATTTCGTGCTGGCGCTGATCCTGTTGATCGGGTCCACCCTGGGGGCGCAGTTCGGCGCAAAAATCAGCCGGCGGCTCAAAGGTGAACAGCTCAAGATCATTCTGGCCTCTCTCGTTCTTCTGGTCATGGTCAAGATGCTGCTGGACCTCCTGATCGAGCCCGACATCCTGTTGAGCTACATCGGAGGGCACTAATATG
>JARRPY010000142.1:0-12836 GCA_037382425.1 Deltaproteobacteria bacterium | reverse complement strand
CGTGGGGACCGAACGGGAAGTGCGGTTTAAGGACCGCGAGGAAAACACCATCTGCGCGAAGGCAGAGCAGATTCTCGTCGCCATGGGGCGGAAGCCCAACGTGGACGGCCTCGGTCTGGAGGCGATCGGTGTGGAGACCCACCGAAAGGGCATCCGGGTGGATGACCGGATGCGCACGACCCAGAAACACATCTACGCCGCAGGAGATATCACCGGTGCGTATCAATTTACCCATGCAGCCGGCTATGAAGGGGGGATCGTGGTGAGCAATGCGGTCTTCCATCTCCCCAGGAAAGCCGATTACACGTTTATGCCGTGGTGCACGTATACCGATCCGGAACTGGCCAGTATCGGAATGAACGAAAAGCGAGCCAAGGAGGCCGGCATCGAATACACGGTGTTCACGGAATTCTTCCAGGACAACGACAGGAGCCTCGCAGAAGGTGAGCGAGTGGGAAAGGTGAAGATGCTCCTGGATACCCATGAAAAACCGATCGGGATTCAGATTTTGGGACCGCAGGCCGGCGAGTTGCTGAGCGAGTGGGTGGCCGTCTTGAACGGAAAGGTGAAGCTGTCCACACTGGCGTCAGCGGTTCATCCATACCCCACGCTCGGGGAGATCAACAAACGCGCGGCCGGCGCCTATTTATCGCCGAAGATCTTTTCCGATAAAGTCAAAAAAGGGTTGAAGTTCTTTTTCCATCTCAAGGGCAGGGCCTGTGGGAAGGCATGAAGCAGTGAAAATCCTTCCGACCCCATCGTCAAAAGCAACTCGGCGGACACGGGGTGGTCAGCTCAGAAAAGACGTAAGGGCTCGATGTTTTCGTTTTTTGCCACCAGAGGATTCAAGGACTATGTGAAGACCGCCAGGGGGGTCCTGGATCGGAATTGGATGGGTGCGTACACCCGTCCGTCTCCCGGCCTCTACCCCCACCAGTGGAACTGGGATTCCGGGTTTATCGCCATCGGAAATGCCCACACCCATACGGGCCGATCGCAAAGGGAACTGGTGTCGCTCTTTTCTCATCAGTGGCCCAACGGCATGGTGCCGCACATCGTCTTCAATGCGGACGCTTTGGGCCATTACTTTCCGGAACCGGATTTCTGGCAGGTGCCCGACGGGCGGCTCACCAGCGGAATCACCATGCCCCCCATCCATGCCACAGCCTGCTGGATCATCTATGAGCGGTCAAAGAATAAGGCCGCTGCCACGGATTTCTTAAGATTCATGTATCCCAAACTCCTCTCCCTCCACCGATATCTCTACCGAGAAAGGGATCCCGACGCCACAGGCCTCGTCACTATTTACCACCCATGGGAGTCGGGCCTGGACAATTCCCCGGCCTGGGATAAACCGCTTAAACGGGTTCTCCGGGATGAAAATAAACTACCCCATTATGACAGAAAAGACCTTCGGCAGGAGGTTTCTCCGGAGGAGCGACCGAGTGACGATGCCTACGATCGCTATGTCTACCTGGTGGATCTCTTCAGGCGACTCGGGTACCGGGATGCGGATATCCGGCGGGAATGTCCGTTCAGGGTCCAGGACGTATTGTTCAATTCCATCCTCTGCCGGGCCAACCGGGATCTCAGGATGATGGCGGATCTGTTGCACCAGGACAGAGAGGAGATCGATAATTGGGTGGATACAACCACCAATGCCATATCAAAACGGCTTTGGTGCAACGAGTGCAAGCAGTTCGAACCGCTCGACCTCGTAACCGGCCGGCTGATCCATTCCGCCACCGCAGACGGTTTCATGCCCCTCTTCGGGAGGGCCGCAACACAGGAACAGGCCCAACGTATTTTTGAAACACTCGATTCCGTTTCTTTCTGTGCGCTTCATCAGGGCAACTGTTTTACCATCCCCAATTATGACATGACCCGGGATGACTTTGATTCCAGAAACTACTGGCGCGGACCGGTCTGGATCAACATCAACTGGATGATTTCTCACGGGCTCAAGGGGTACGGATACGTGGAAAAATCGGATGCCATGAAAAGAGACATCATCCAGCTTCCCATCCGATTCGGTTTCCACGAATACTTCGACTCCCGCACGGGCAAAGGGTATGGGGCCGGTGATTTCTCCTGGACGGCGGCCCTTTTTTTGGACCTGGTGCACGAATATTATGCCGCAGACAGCCGTCGCATGGACTGGATCAAGCATCTGAAGAATAATCGCCTTAAAGCAAAGAAAATATTGAACGATGGCAACAGCGGTGCGACGACCGACGCTGCAAACCCGGCATCGGACCTCATGGATATGCTGCAGTCGCTCAGGACACGCTTTTGGGACACCCATCGGGGCCGGGTGGATTACGAGGCCCTGAAAGCGTCCCGGGATTATCGGCATTACCAGAAGATGGCTGCAGGGCTACGGCATTTTGACCTTCGAAGCCTTTCTTCTCGTGAAGAAAAACTGGCCTTTTGGATCAACCTGTACAACGCCATTGTCATCCAGGGGATTATCGACCTGGGCATCACCGCTTCGGTGAAAGAGATCCCCAATTTTTTCAGCAAAATTGGGTATGTGATCCACGACATGCCTTTTTCCCCCGATGCCATAGAGCATGGGGTTCTCAGGGCCAACCGGCGTCCGCCACATCGACTCTTTCGAGTCTTCGGCAAGTCGGATGAACGGCTGACATTCAGCCTCGATAAAGCGGATCCCCGGGTTCATTTTGCACTGGTCTGCGGATCGAGATCGTGCGCCCCCATCCGTTTTTATCATGCCGACAGGATCGATGCTCAACTGGATACGGCCGCAAGGAACTTCGTGAACAGCTCTGAAGTCATTCTGCTGCCCGAAGAGGGAAAGATTGTCTTATCCCAGATTTTTGATTGGTACAAAATAGATTTTGGCGGAAAAGACGGTATCCGGCGATTTCTGCTCCGATACCTGGAAACGGAGGAAACCCGATCTATCATCGAAGCGCGCTGGCCCCGGATGAAACTGAACTATCTTTTCTATGATTGGGACTTAAACCATTGATTATGTTTCATTGCAAGAAATAAGCAATAGGAGACGGACTATGGAGACGTATTACAAGCCGGAAGATTTGCCCAAATTTCCAGACATCAGCCGACAGGCCCCCGAACTGGGAAAAAAGTTTTTTGACTACTACAATGCGGTCTTTGAAGAAGGCGCCCTCACCGAGCGCGAAAAAGCGCTGATAGCGCTGGCGGTGGCCCATGCCGTTCAATGCCCCTACTGTATTGACGCCTTCAGCCAGGCCTGCCTCGAGAAAGGATCCAATCTTGAAGAAATGACCGAGGCGATTCACGTGGTGACGGCCATCAGAGGCGGCGCATCGCTCGTGCACGGGGTCCAGATGCGCAACATCGCCGAAAAGCTTTCCATGTGAGCGTAAATCGGAGGCATCATGACCAAGGCGTATGCCTTACATTCAAAGACCCAGAGAGACATGGATGTAAAGCCTTTTCACCAGGCCCTTGCGGACCATGGCCTGAGCCTGACACGAGGGGAGACGAACACGCTTCAGATCAACACGGGACTGTTGTGTAACCAACGCTGCCGCCACTGTCACTTAGAGGCGGGACCCGACCGGAAGGAAAATATGGATGCCGGAACCGCAGAGGCTGTTATCGCCTACGCCGCACGGGGAAATTTTGAGACCATCGATATCACCGGCGGGGCGCCCGAGTTGAATGCACACATCCACGGACTGGTCCACGAGCTGTCACCGCTGTGCTCCCGGCTCATGTTCCGCTCCAATCTGAGCGCCCTGAACCATGAGAGGCACGCGCCGTTGATGGCACTTTTAAAAGAGAAGGGTGCGGTCGTTGTGGCCTCCCTCCCGTCTGTGAATGAAGCGCAGGCCGATTCCCAGCGGGGGAGCGGTGTCTTTGAGAAGAGTATTGAGGCCCTTAAAAAGCTTAACCGCATCGGATACGGGCGGGAAGACACCGGCCTTCAACTGGATCTGGTGTGCAATCCGGCGGGGGCATTTCTGCCGGCCCCCCAGGACCAGACGGCCAAACGGTTTCGCGAGCAGCTGTTGAAACGATGGGGCATCGTCTTCAACAGCCTCTACGGTTTTGCCAACGTGCCGCTGGGGCGTTTTCGGAAATGGCTCGATGAGAAAGGCAACTTCGATGACTATATGATGCGTCTGATATCCAGTTTCAATGCGTGCGCCGTTGAGGGGCTCATGTGCAGGACCCTGGTATCGGTTTCGTGGGACGGATTTCTTTACGATTGTGATTTCAACCTGAGCAAAGAGATGTACATGGGCAAACAAAAAACCCATGTCTCTGAAATGGACGGGCCACCTCCGGCAGGCCGCCCCATTGCGGTGGCCGACCACTGCTATACCTGCACGGCCGGGGCCGGGTTTACCTGAGGCGGCGCCATCAATCCCTGAGTTCAGATGGAAGGAGATAAGACGTGAAGGAACCCTCCCGTGGATCCACACCAAAGCGCAACAAAGGAACCATTGTCAAGGCCCTGATCTTTGTGGTTTTCATTGCCACCGCTGTATACGTGATTCGATTCACCCCGGTCAAAGACTATCTAACTGCACGAGAATTGGGGCACATGCTGGAGGCGGCCGGCATATGGGCCCCCATCGCCTATATCGGCCTTTATGCGGTGGGGGTGTGCCTTTTCGTGCCGGGCACGCTATTGACCGGGCTGGGGGCCGCCATATTCGGGTCCTATTGGGGATTCGTGTATGTATGGATCGGGGCCATGCTGGGGGCAAGCGCGGCTTTTATCATCGGGCGAACCTTGGGGCGGGACTTTGCCGCATCTCTCATCGGGAACCGGCTTAGGAAATATGATGACGGCATTGAAAAAAACGGCTTTGCAACGGTGCTATACCTTCGCCTCGTCTATTTTCCCTTTACCCCCATGAATTTCGGCATGGGGATTACCAAGGTGCGGTTCCGGGATTATTTTTTTGGCACGGCCCTGGGCATCATCGTGGGCACCTTCATCTTCACCTTCTTTATCGGCACGGTGAAGGAGGTGTGGGCCTCGGGAAACTGGCATGAATTGCTGTCCGCGAAGGTGTTCTTTTCTGTGGGTTTGTTTATCTTCTCCTTCTTCATTCCCAAGATCATCAAAGCCATCAAAGTCAAAAATAAATGACTTTCGCTTCAAAATCTCAGCTATAAAGCCCGAGCTTAATCTAAGAATCCCACTTAGGACCGCTTGTGAAGATTAATGTAGACTTGAGAAATCGACAATCAGAGATAATAAAACAGGAATCGTACTCGGCATGTTTTGGCAAATTTCTTAGATGGTACTTTCTCATGGCAAAATTGCCGGTTTACGCCTAAAAAACCTGGCCTTTTTCGAATATTAGTTTAACATATCAATCAGTTGCCTTGGTCCCCCCAGCCCCACTCCGACCCCAACCCCAGCCCAATAGTAAAGATTTCTGTGGCATATATATCATTTTCGATATATGGTTCTCCTTCAGCCATAAGAGGTTTACGAAAAGCCATACCAACAGCTTAATATGGCTAAAGAACTGTCCAACTCGAGAGGATGAAATTATGTTAAAACGATACTTCTTCTGGCTTTTGGCTTGCTTTTTTGTTGCTTTAGTCACACTGCCCCGTTCTGTTGGTGCCGAACCTCAAGGTAAACTGGTCATGTTTCATGCCGGCAGCCTGACCGTGCCGTTTGCGACTATGGAGAAAGTTTTCGAGGCCAAATATCCAGGCGTGGATCTTCAGCGCGAGCCGAGCGGCAGTTCAAAGGCGGCCCGTAAGGTGAGCGATTTGAAAAAGCCCGGTGATATCATGGCCTCGGCCGATTATAAGGTTATCGACAAGCTCTTGATTCCCCAATATGCAGACTGGAACATCCGGTTTGCCACCAACCAACTCGTGCTTTGCTACACCGACAAGAGCAAATATGCAGGGGAAGTCACTGCGGACAACTGGTACAACATCCTTGCGAGAAAAGGGGTTGTATGGGGGCACTCAGATCCCAATCTGGATCCCTGCGGTTACCGCTCTTTGATGGTGCTTCAGTTGGCCGAGACGTATTACAAACAACCGGGGCTATACGACAAGCTGATCGCCAACCGGCCAATAGTGAACATTCGTCCCAAATCCGTTGAGTTGGTCTCTTTGCTCCAGAGCGGAAACATGGACTATGCCTGGGAATATCTCTCCGTGGCTGTTCAACACGGCCTCAAGTTCGTGATTCTTCCCGATCAAATCAACCTCGGGAATTATAAATACGACACGCTGTACGCCGGGGCCGTGGTTCGCGTGACCGGGAAAAAACCGGGCACTTTTATGGACATCAAGGGAAAATCGTGCACCTACGGCGTGACCCTTATCAAAGATGCCCCCAACAAAGAAGCCGCCGTCGCCTTTTTAACGTATATGCTTGACCCTGCGGGCGGATTGAAGGTGCTCAAGGATATGGGCCAGCCGCCTTTTGTACCGTGCAGGGTACCCACAGAGAAAATGAAGGTCAGTCTCCCCGAGGAGTTGAAACGCCTTGTGGAAGTAAAGAATTAGGATGACTGGATAAAAATGGGAAAAAGAGAGCCGTTTTTTTGGTTGACCATCTCCTGCAGCGGGATCGTCATCGCATTTATCGTGCTGCCGCTATTCGATATGGTGACCGCTCCCTCTGTTTCCATGCTCAAGGAGACCCTGAAAGATCATGGCGTGGTGCACGCGATCTGGCTCAGCATCTATACCGCTGCATCGGCCGCACTGATTTCTTTTGTGTTCGGAACGCCCCTCGCCTACATTCTGGCCCGCACCGATTTTAGGGGCAAACGATTGGTTGAGAGCATCGTTGACCTGCCGATTGTCATTCCCCACCCGGTCGTCGGCATCGCCATCCTGCATCGCCATCCTCAGCGTGGCAGGGAGGACCCACTGGATCGGCCGGATCTTGGGAGATCTGGGGATCCGGATTATGGGAAGTGTGACGGGGATCATCACGGTGCTGACCTTTGTGGGAATACCCTTCTATATCAACACGGTGAAAGACGGTTTTGAATCCATTTCTCCGAGGCTGGAGAAGGTCTCCCGCAGTCTGGGAGCCTCCATGTCGAGCACCTTTTTCAGGGTCACCTTTCCCCTGGCCTGGAGGAGCATGGTCATCGGCCTCATCATGTGCACCGCCCGCGCCATCAGCGAATTCGGGGCCGTTGTTATTGTGGCCTATCATCCCATGGTCGCCCCGGTAATGATTTATGAACGCTTTGAGGCATACGGGCTCAAGTATTCCCTGCCTGTCGCGGTCTGGCTCGTGCTCGTCTGTCTATTCCTGTTTCTGGTGCTTCGCATTCTGACGCTTCGAAGGGCAAGAGAAATATGATCAGGGTTGAAGATCTGAATGTTAGTCTGCTGGATTTCAGCTTGCGGGATATCCATCTCACTGTAGAGGAAAATGAGTTTTTCGCCTTGATGGGGCCTACCGGCGCTGGGAAAACCGTCCTGCTGGAGGCGATCGCGGGCCTGGTCCCCATGAGAGGCGGCAGCGTATTTGTCGGCGAAAGAGAGGTTACCGGATTGCCACCTGAAAAGCGGGGAATCGGCATTGTCTACCAGGACCATGCCCTTTTCCCTCACCAGACGGTCCTTCAGAATATCACCTATGGGCTTCACTTCCATCAGGCAAAAGAGGCCGACATTGCCAAAAGGTGTGAGCGTCTGGTTAACATGCTCAACCTTTCCCATCTCTTGAAGCGGCTGCCGACCTATCTGAGCGGTGGCGAAAAGCAGCGCGTGGCCCTGGCCAGGGCCCTGATGGTGAAACCGAAGGTGCTTCTTCTGGATGAACCGATGTCCGCACTGGATCCCAGCTTCAAGGAGGAGGTCCGGGAGTCCTTGAAAGACCTTCATGAATCTTCCAACACGACCTTCTTGATGGTGACCCACGACTTTTCCGATGCATTCTTCCTCGCCGATCGGGCGGCTGTAATGAATCATGGCCGGATCGAGCAGGCCGGGGGGATGAACGAGTTGTTCCATCGGCCCAACTCTCTTTTCACAGCAGAATTTGTGGGCATGAAGAATGTCTTTCCGGCAACATTTGAGGGGACCCGGGCAATGGTGGGCGATCTCATCATCGAGTTAGGCGCACCCGTGGACGGTTTCAAGCGATATCTGTCTGTCAGGCCGGAAGACGTCGTTGTCAGCAGCGAATCCACATCAACAAACGGCTCCGCTCCATTCAAAGGCAAGATAAAGAGGGTGGTGGACTATGGCTTTTACTTCAGCATATCCATAAAGACGGGGGGAGTCATATTTCAGGCATTAATGCCGAAGAGTATGCTCCCGGATACGGACCCTGTGGACTGGGAGGAGGTCTATGTTCATTTGAGACCGTCAATCCTGCATTTCTTTTAAAAGGATCACCTCAACGGCCCTCCTTAAGGGCAATGATCCACCATCGGTTCCTCAAAGTTTAGAGAGTTCATCACATCAACCACCTGAAAATCTATTTAACCCTACCAACTTAAAAGCTGAAATTTAATGAAGTGAACTCTACAAAAATTATTCTTCAGTTAGACCGGTAAATTGGAAATGCTAACATGCGCGCATGCCCATAGCATTACAGGAATCAGAAAATGTCAACTTTAACCCCTGGCTGCATATACGTGTCCAGGGGTTTTTTTGGCCTGGTTCAGCTCGAGGTATTTGATCGTCAACCCCCTCCGAAATGCCTAAAAAGACCATGCTTTAAGAAAAACCGTAAACTCGTAAAAGACTCTATGCCTTGAGGTGAGAACGGCCCACAGCCTGGCGCTCAGAAAGCCTATGCCCGATTCAGCGCGGTGAAGCAAAGGAGGTGAGGTTCCATTCCAAAGTGATATCTCCAGAAACTCATTGACAGCCCCTCCACAATTAAATTAGTTTTAATAATCATTTAAATCAAATAGTTGTATATACCTAAGTGGATTTCGCATGTCACTGGGCAAAACCCACCTCTTAGATGGGATATCCTCCCCCAACGGCTCCCCCAAACGGACTGCCAGCCAGGCGCTCGAATCTCTTTTAAAACTCATAAAATCCACCCTCGAATCGGGTGAACCCTTAATGATCACTCGATTCGGCAAATTCCAGGTGAAGGACAAAAGAACAGCCGTGGCAGAAACCCACAGACGGGCAAAGCCTTGATCCTGGGCGCCCGGAGGATTGTCACCTTCCATCGCTCAAATGGACTGAAGAAGAGGATGAATGCATCCGAGGGCTGAGAAAGAGACAGAACCATAGACGAGAGGAGCCGCGTTATTTAGATGTGCACCTGCGTGAGAAGAAACTGCATTGAGGCTGAAGATGAGCGCACTTGCCGAAAAAGGGAACTACGAATTCAGCCGCCAGGAGGTCTCCGAAAAGAGGTGTGCCGACTTCTTGCCCTCTGTGATTTTCACAAGCTTCATTTTTAGGGTAGCCATTTATTTCAGACTACCGATTCCGTATCCAACTTTTTGATCACTCAAATATCACACACTTCAAGGGTCTTGATTTTAGAAGCTTTGAAGGAAAACCGACAGCAATGAAAGGAAGCGCGGTCATGAAAGCCGTAAAAATTTCGAAGGAACTACTCGAAGAGTTTGATGAGATTCATGGCAAAGAGAAGTTAGATGCTGAGGGAAGAGTTTTTGGCATCACCTCAGCGGATAAGTACACAATCACAGCCATTATTTCGCGTGTGCTTCAAAGGATCCCTAAAAAAGACAGGGTAGTCCTGAAACAAAAACGTAATGTTGTTTTTGTCGTTTCGGACAGTGCCAATGCTGAAGCAATGTTCATCGCACCTCCTACAGAAATGAAAATGATTCCTGTTTGGCTTGTTACGCTGCCTATAGAAGTCTTTTGCTATGAAATACACGAAATGATCTACACAATCGCTCACGAACTTGCCCATGTGTTTCTGAAGCATATTCCTTATGCAGGGGGCTTAAGTGACAAAGAAGATTCAGTGCAAGCTATCCGAGCTACTGAGATAGTGGCGGATCAAAAGGTCATAGCTTGGGGTTTTGAGGATGAGTTGCGAAAATCAGCCTGCAATTATATTTATGGGGATGGCTTCAGCAATCGGGAAGCGTAACTGTGTGAGAAAGGATCAAATCGTCACCTAGCTCTTGTTGAAAGTGAGGATTTAAGAGTTGTTGCTGGCTGAATCAAGCTCAAACTTGCCATATGATACGCTAGATGCGTAAATCAGTCTATGAGACCGACCAAAAAAATCAAGACCGGGAAATCAATCTTTTACATTATGGCGATGAAATTAGTGAGTTGACTAATATGAGACCTTTGAAAAACACCCCCTTTTGCTCAATCTCTGCGTCAGACTCAAATTTAAATCCTAGAAATATTCAGTATATCCCTGTGGTTGAAATTTTCGCCTTTCTTGACCGCACATACCCATGATCTGCAATATCAGATAGGCGAATAATTTCAAGAATAGGAAAACAAGTATTCACCTTATGGTAATGAAATCAAGTCGTTGTGTAGTTTGTGCATCATTGAAGTCTTTTGCTATTCGCTACACAAAGATGGCCAAATTTTCTTTGGCTTTCAACGTAAGGGGAATTCGACGGGCTAAACTATCTCTGGGCCCTAACTTAATTGGAATTTTTGTTGGATGAATTCATTCCAGAAGCCAGGCTACCACCTGTGCTTTTATGGCCTCCTGGGCCTGAACCACCTGATTGGACAGAGGGGGTGTATAATATCCAGGAGCATGCGTCCAGAAGTGATGCGACGCGCCTTCAACCCACAGGACCGGCTGTCCAGGCAGTGGTTGACAGTCCGGTGTTCTGCATACGCCTAAAGAATGCCACGGGTCGATGCTTCCGCTAACGTACATGATTCTCGTCCCCACCGGGTTCCATCCTCCATAGTACGCGTTTGTTTCAGAGATTCTTTCCTGGATATCGTTTGCATTGAGACCGAACGCACGTAGACAAGGATAGGAACAGGTCTCTACCGTGTCTATGTGAGGATCTTGTGTAAAGGGGCACTCGGTGCCGGGATCACAGGTCTGGAAAAATCCAAATTCGTTACATGCCTGGTACTCCCAACAGCGGTACGGCCAGGATGAAAGAGAGGTATCAAGTAAGGGAGCTATCGTTGCCGTCTCATAATCGACCGAAGTACATTCCTCGCCAGCGTAAAGGCGCCACAAGCCGCAGTTTGGATCATTCGGCTGCACCGGGAATAGGGAACCCGTACGCGAACCCGAAAGATCAATGCCATCTTGTGTGGTCAGATAGTAGATGAATTGAAACTGATTATACTCGTTTTTCAGTGGATCAGGTTCAGCTTCGCCGGTACAGAGGTTGAAACGGTCATAGAGGAACCGCCGACCTTCTAGGCTCCCCAAAAGCGAACCGATATCACTGAACGCGCTTTGAATCTGTTCGACACATTGCTCAGAACCCCCAACGATTATTGATCCCATGCTTTGGGCCATCACATCGTTGAATCCCTGCATGTTGTACCAAGCCTCAACAGGACCGGAGGAAGACACCGCGGCAAAAATGAGATTTGGATATTTTATTCGTGCCCACGCGGCGAGCATCCCCGGATAACTGCCGCCGAAGGTGACCCACTTCTTGTCCGCCTCCAAATTATAGATTTTGCTGATGTAATCATGGAACTGTGCGATATCACCAAGAGCCTGTCTGCTGGTCAGCCATTTCAAATTGGATGTGGAGAGGTCCGACACCGGTTGGCTCTTGCCATAGTAGCGGTGTTCAAGTGCCAGAATCAGAGCACCTACCTGTTTGGCCAACTCTACCATTACTGCACAATGGACTGTTCCTGTTTTGACAACGTCAGGCGTAAGCTCAGATCCTTCGCCGCCCACACATAAGAACACAGGGCCACTACCATCGAAGAAGGTGTCGTTGACAAAATAGCGCTGCTTCCATGTTCTGGTTTCCTCCTGTGAAAAATGATCCAACCGCTGTTCATTGTACCAGCGCGTAATATCGTTTGCACGGGTTTCAGACCCTCCATTGTCACTACAGGAGGCAAACAGGGCAGAGATACAAAAGCAAAGCACGGCCAAACGGATTAACGTAACTGTAGTGCAATGCTTTTTGAACATCATCGTGGTTTTTCCTGTCTGTGCGATCTCAAGCCTTGGCATTTTAAGGAATGGGGGGCCAATCCTTTAACATCATGGCCATGAAATTAGTAAGTCGGGCATTTGAACTGAACCGCTTCGCGGAACGCTGCCAAATTTCTTCTTGATTTTATATTTTCCAATATAGTACTGAATATCTACTGTCCTGAGATACTGCTAAAGTCCGAGGAAGTTCGCCAGCCTTGCTCCTTATTTTGGGCTGGAGGGAAGAGGATAGTTGAAACTTCACGATTACTGAGATGATCGTGTACGGCGGGCGCGGGTATTATAGGGAGCATATAATACCCGTATTTAGGAGAGGTGTGCCTTCTGCCGATTTTCCTGCCTTCATTCACCCTCCTGATAGCGGTTCAGTTCACCATTTTATCAATCATTGGTTCTATTTAAATCATTTTTTTGCATTCATCCAAACATGTTGTGGATACAATTCAGTGCAGCCGATCTAACGCAACGATTGATAAAACGCTATTTAATGCAGGGTTGAGTAAGTGAGGGCTATGTGGACACCATATTCAACCACTTACCATACCATCGTCGATTCTAAAAGATCACCAAACCGCTGACTTTTGCGGGACCCTTTCAGAACGAGAACAAACTGCATTCGAGCCGTTATGCTGTTTAATCCAGCATGATTGTGTGAGTCAAAAGATATGCGCCCCCATCGCCATCGTCACGATACACTTCCGCCCGGCAAGTACGTTTCCCGACTGAGATCCTGAGAAAAGTACTT
>JARRPY010000141.1:0-10276 GCA_037382425.1 Deltaproteobacteria bacterium | reverse complement strand
CCTTTTAGGATGCACGCAACGACCCATGGATGGCACTATGGGCGGATGGGGCCATATGATGGGATACGGCTGGTATGGAGGAGGGCTTATGTGGCTGATTCTGATCATTGTTGCAGTCGTCGTCATCTATTTTGTTCTGAACCGGAACAAAAATTATGGGCCTTCAGAAGATTCGGACAGAGAAAGCCCCATGGATATCTTGAAAAAGCGATACGCCAAAGGCGACATCACAAAAGAAGAGTTTGACCGGTTGAAAAAAGATATTGAGGCGTAGTTCCATTTGGCCGTCTTTGGGCCTGTGAGACCTTTTGGTGCATCTTTCATTGAATTTATCTCCGAAACACCAAAGAAGCCGACCATGAAGTGGATGATTTCAGCGATCTTCGGGATTGTGCTGGCCACGGCTTTGCCCTTTTCCGCATTTCCGGAGGACATGGGTGCCCGGTTGGCAGGAACACTGACCGTGCAAGACCTCATCGCCTATGCCTATCAGAACAATCCCTCGATCCAAAAAGCCCACGAGGCGTGGCGGGAGACAGTGGAGCAGTACCGGATTACCACTGGCTATCCCGATCCGGAACTCAATTTCACCTATTTTCCCGAACCCATAGAAACCCGTCTGGGGCCACAGGACTGGACCGCCGGTCTCAACCAGAAAATTCCGTTTCCTGGGAAACTGGCCCAGGCCGGCAAGGTGGTGGAAATTGAGGCCAGGGTGGCGCATATCAATCTGGACAGGACGGTCAAGGCGGTCATGGCATCGGTTCGGGAAAGCTACCACGAACTCCTCTATATCCGCACCGCCAAAAAGGTGGTGGCCCATAATCTTGAACTCCTGAAACACCTCAGAAAAGTGGCCGAAACCGGCTATGCAGAAGATCGGGCCGCATTGATAGACATGGTGAAAGCGCAGTCCCAGTTGGGGCAGATACGATACGACGGCATCCTCTTAGATGAACTGGAGTTCACCGAGGAAACCCGGTTGAACGGCCTGTTGAACCGGCCGCCCGATGAAAAGATCGGCAGGCTCATGGAGGAAAAATTCGATCCGGTGATTCTGGATCTCAAGGCACTCTACCGGCTTGCAGAGACCAATGAAGAAGAGATCCGCACGGCAAAGGCCATGGTGGAGAAAGCGGGAGCCGAGAAGGAGCTGGCCAAGCTGGAAAACCTTCCTGATTTTAAGGTGGGTGTGTTCTACTCCTCCATCGGCACACCCGATGTCCCCATCCAGCCCAGGGATGCGGGCCGGGACGGGTTGGGCATCCAGGTGGGGATTACCATTCCGCTCTGGTTTGAAAAGAACAGGGGGCGGGTGGCCAAGGCCCAGGCGGGAATGCGAAAGGCTCGCGCCGCCAAGCAAGCGTCCATCAACGACATCCGGACCGCCATCCACAACCTGTTCTTCCGTTTGGGCAATTCAAGAAGGCTGATCCAACTCTACGGTAAAGACCTGTTACCGCAGGCCGAACGGGCCATGGAGATTGCAGAGACCTGGTATCGCGAAGGGCAATCCAGTTTCTCGGACTTCGTGGAGACCCAGTCGGTATATTACAATTTCCAGCTTTCCCTGGCCAGGGCAAAGGCCGATTACGGCAAGTACCTGGCCCGGCTGGAACAGCTGGTGGGCCAGCGCATCACCCAACCGGCCGGTTCCCCCAACCCAAAGAGCGGGGAGAAATAAGATGATGAGGCGCATCCTGTGTCTGCTTGTCTCAGTCCTGCCCGCGCTTGCTCTCGGCTGTGGCGACTATTCCCGATTGAACAGGGCGGTTGAAACATATCAACCGCCGCTTGATACGGTTTCGCGAGGCGCAGATGTTCGGGAAGAGAGTAAACCTCCGGTTGAAACCGATTATGCCCTGGAAAAGAAACGAATCCACACGGCCAGGGCACGCTGGGAAGCGGCACTGAAAAAAGTACCCACGAGCAAGGATGCCTTTTTCTGCCCCCCTTCCGAGCTTGTGGATAAACTGATGCCGGCTGCATCCGATCCGGAGGTCGCCGGGGCCGCCCTGATCCCTCGGTTTTCCCTTGACACCTTGATGACCCTGACCCTCCTTAGAAATCCGGAAATACAGGCGGGTGAAGACCGGGCCCGGGCCGCCATGGACACCTACAGTCAGATCCTGGCCCTGGATGATATTCTTCGCCGGTACACGGCCTTTACACAAGGACTCATGACCGGAATAGGACCCATGAAGGGGAAGGCGAAGGTGGACAAGGAATTTCCGTTTCCCGGGGTCCTCTCTTTAAAGGGAGACATCGTGAATCAGGGGATAAAGGCGGCCATGGACGGTCTGGCCATTGCCCGGAGGGATGCGGTCACCGAGGCCCGAAAGGCCTATTGGCATCTGCTATTTGTGCGCAAGGCCGAACGCATCACCATGGAGACGCTCCATCTGTACAAGCGCCTCGAGCAGGTGGCCACCACCCGCTATGAGACCGGAGATACCAGCTATCAGGATGTGATCAAGGTGCGGATTCAGCGGGAACTCCTGGAAGAGGAAGCGGATACCTTTCGTGAAAAGGCACAAAACTGGAAATCCAAGATCCTTGAACTCCTCAACCTTCCTCCGGAAACCGAGGTGGGCCGCCCAGAAAATCGAGACCCCCTGAGGACGGTTCCGGCATTAGACCCCCTGTACGCATTGGCCCGAGACCACAGACAGGAGCTTTCGCAATTGCGGGCAAGGGTGGGTAAGATGGAGAGGCTCATCGAACTGGGCGAGACCATGATCCTCCCCCCGTACACCCTGAACCTTTCTCTATATGACAACGACGCCATCCGCACGGTGGGGTCCTTTGCCACCCGGGAGCCGTTCCCCGTTTCCGTCAGCGCATCCAAGGGTTTCGGTCTTCCCAAAAAGCCCTGGTACGGGATCGAAGACGCCTATTTGAGAGAAACCCAACAACGGCTGAACGCCCTTAAAAAGGAACTGGAACGGGAGGAGGCCCGTACCGCCATGGGGGTACGGGATGCATGGTTCCGGCTGGATCTGGCCAAACGAGAAGAATCCCTCTACAGAGCCTCCCTTTTAAACCTGACCCGGACGGTCCTGGATGTGTCCACCCAGGGGTATGAGGCGGGCAATGTCGCCTTCGCCGATGTCATCGCCTCCTACAACGCCTGGCTGGAAACCCACTTGGCCGCCGAACAGGAGTTGAGCGCTCTGGGCATTGCCTGGGCACGGCTTGAAAATGCGGTGGGCGTACCCCTCCGTTTAAAAGAGCGGGAGGCATGCAAATGAAACCAACAGGGAGAAGCAAACGATCCGGCTTCCCGGTGCTGACGGTTTTCCTGACAGCCGGTCTCACCCTGCTCACGGCCGGGGGGGTCGCCTATTTTTCAGGATATCTGACCTTGCCCGGTTCCATGGAGGAAACGACAAAATCTGCCACATCCGGGGCGCATTCGGAAAAACCCATGAAGGGGGAACCGTCGTCCGGCAAGAAGGGCCGTAAGATCCTTTACAGGCGGGCGCCCATGAATCCCAAGGAAGTATATGACAAACCCGGCAAGAGCGCCATGGGCATGGACCTGGTCCCGGTGTACGCCGACCAGGTGTCGGGGGGACCCACCATCCGGATCAATCCGGTCATCCAACAGGACATGGGTATCCGAACCAGCCCGGTCCTCAAAGGCCCTTTGATCCATACGATCCGGACCTACGGGCATATCACCGCCGACGAAACCAGAACCACCCGGGTGAACCTGAAGACGAGCGGATGGGTTGAAAAACTGGATGTGGATTTCACGGGCAAATTCGTGGAAAAGGGAGATCCCCTACTGGAGATCTATTCACCGGAACTGGTGGCGGCCCAGGAAGAATACCTGGTAGCCCGCAGGACCCTGGGCAGCAACACGGGGAAGATGAGCGACAATTTACTCAGGGCTGCCCTCAGGAGATTTACATATTTCGACGTGGCCGAGAGTGAAATCCGGGGCATCGCAGCGGCGGGAAAGGTAAAGAAGGCATTGAAGATCCGGTCTCCTTTCACCGGGTATGTGATCAAGAAACACGTGGAAGAGGGCGACTATATCCCCAAGGGAGATGAAATTTTTCAGATCTCGGATCTGTCCCATGTCTGGGTGGATGCCCATATTTACGAATACGAACTGCCCTGGATTCACCAGGGCCAGGAGGCGGTGATGACCCTTTCCTATCTCCCGGGAAAGACCTTCACGGGGAGGGTGACCTTTGTCTACCCGTACCTGCAGCCCAAGACCCGGGACGTGGTCATCCGACTCGAGTTTAAAAATCCCCATCTCGAACTGAAACCGGACATGTATGCGGATGTGGAAATAGACGCCGTGGCCAAAAAGCCGGGCCTGTACATTCCTTCAGAGGCGGTGATTCGATCGGGAACCCGGAACCTCGTGTTTGTGGTCCGCGGCCCCGGCGAGTTCTCTCCCCGGGACGTGATCCTGGGCCCCAGCCTTGACGGCGGGAACGTGGAAATAAAGGCGGGGCTCATCAAAGGGGAGACCGTGGTTACGTCCGGACAGTTCCTGCTGGATTCCGAGTCCAATCTCAAGGAAGCGGTCCAGAAAATGCTCGAGCCCGAGGTGGAAATGAAGCCGCAGGGCGAGGTCACCGAAGAATGATCCAGCCTGAGTTGAAAAGACCAGACCCATGATCCGGAAAATCATCGAGTGGTCCATAGCCAATCCCTTCATCGTGCTCTTAGCCACCCTGTTCATCATCCTGGGCGGCGTCATGGCCATGGTAAGGACCCCGGTGGATGCCATTCCCGATCTTTCCGATGTCCAGGTCATCATCTTCACCAAATACCCCGGTCAGGCCCCCCAGGTGGTGGAGGATCAGGTCACCTACCCCCTGACCACCGCCATGCTGGGGGTGCCCTTTGCCAAGACCGTTCGCGGATACAGCTTTTTCGGTCTGTCCTTTGTGTACATCATCTTCGAAGACGGCACCGATCTTTACTGGGCCCGCTCCCGGGTCCTCGAGTACCTCAATTTTGTCTCCGGAAAACTCCCGTCGGGCGTCACGCCCTCCTTAGGCCCGGACGCCACCGGCGTGGGGTGGGTCTATGAATACATCCTCAAGGATACCTTTCAACAGTACGACCTTCAGCAACTCAGAAGCATACAGGATTGGTACCTGCGGTATGAACTGGCCGCCGTCCCCGGCGTGGCCGAAGTGGCCAGCGTGGGCGGATTCGTTAAACAATACCAGGTGGAAGTGGATCCCAACAAACTCCTGGCCTACCATATCCCTCTGGAAACGGTGAGGAAAGCCATCAAGCGGTCCAACCGGGACGTTGGCGGGAAGGTCCTGGAAATGGGGGAAACCGAATTCATGGTGCGGGGGCTCGGCTACATTAAGTCACTCAAGGACCTGGAAAATGTGGCCGTGGCCGTGGATGAAAAAGGCACACCGGTGCTTCTCAGGAACATCGCCAATATCCATTTAGGGCCCGAACTGAGGCGGGGGGTCCTGGAATGGAACGGAGAGGGGGAGGCCGTAGGCGGGATTATTGTCATCCGCTACGGCGAAAACGCCCTGAAAGTCATCGAAAAGGTAAAAGAGAAGCTTAAGGAACTGAAAAAGGGGCTCCCCCCGGGGGTGGTCATACAGCCCGCCTATGACCGATCCAACCTGATTCTCAGGGCCATCGACACCCTCAAGACCAAACTGATCGAAGAAATGCTGGTGGTGGCCCTCATCTGCGTGGTTTTCCTGCTCCATGTTCGATCGGCGTTCGTGGCCATCTTCACCCTGCCTGTGGGGATCCTCATCTCGTTTCTGGTCATGTACCTGCTCGGGATCAACGCCAACATCATGAGTCTGGGCGGGATCGCCATCGCCATCGGGGTCATGGTGGATGCCTCCGTGGTCATGGTGGAAAATGCCCACAAACACTTGGAGAGGGATCAGGGCCGCAAGCAGCACCGGCAAATGATGACCGAGGCCGCCGTCGAGGTGGGACCGGCCCTTTTCTACAGCCTCCTCATCATTACGGTCTCGTTTCTTCCCGTCTTCAGTCTCCAGGAGCAGTCGGGCCGACTGTTTAAACCCCTGGCCTACACCAAGACCTTCGCCATGGCCGCCTCATCCATTCTGGCCGTGACCATCGTGCCTGTGCTCATGACCTTTTTTATCCGCGATAGGACCCTGGATCCAAACACACCCAAGGGAAGAAAAACAGCCATATGGGTGACCGCCGTGGCCGGTCCCCCTCTGGCGGTTTTCATTGCGGGTATGGCCGGCCTGGACCTCCCTGACTGGGCCCTTGCGGCCTCCCTCTGCCTGTCCGCCTTTGCCCTCATCGTCCTCATTCCTCAAAAGCTCCTGGCCGAGTCCAAAAATCCCCTAAACCGCCTGTTGATCCGGCTTTACCTCCCGGTGATCCGCACCGTGCTCAAATGGCGAAAGACCACCGTGCTCCTGGCGGCTTTGGTCCTGCTGGCCACCCTGTATCCCGCCTCCCGGCTGGGAAGCGAATTCATGCCGCCCTTGAATGAAGGAGATCTCCTTTACATGCCCACCACCCTTCCCGGCATCTCCATCACCAAAGCCAAGGAACTGCTTCAGCAGACGGACAAAATTATCCAGAGCTTTCCTGAAGTCAAAAACACCCTGGGCAAAGTGGGACGGGCCGAAACCGCCACGGACCCGGCCCCCCTCTCCATGATCGAGACCACCATCGTATTGTGGCCCAAGAAGGAATATGAGATGATCCCGGTCAAACGGTTCTTTTCCTCCTGGCCCGGCTGGCTCAAGGAACTGCACGAGTGGCGAAAAAAGCACATCAAGCGGTTTTTCTCCGATTGGCCGAAATGGCTGAAAAGGCCGCTTGCCTGGATCTGGCCGGAGAAACGGTATCTGACCATGGATGAACTCACCGAAAAGCTGGACCGGGCCGTCCAATTTCCGGGGCTGACCAATGCCTGGACCATGCCCATCAAGACGCGCATCGACATGCTCTCCACGGGCATCAAGACGCCCGTGGGCATAAAGATCATGGGGCCGGACCTGGAGAAGCTTTCCAGGATCGGCTCCCGCATCGAGGCATTGGTCAAGGACATTCCGGGAACATTGTCGGCCTACTCCGAACGGGTGACCGGCGGAAACTACCTCGATTTCAAGATCCGGCGCAGGGAAATCGCCCGCTACGGGTTGACCGTTGGGGACGTCCAGGATGTCATCATGTCCGCCATCGGCGGCATGAACATCACCCAGACCGTGGAAGGGCTGGAACGATACCCGGTCAATCTGCGGTATAGCAGGGAACTGCGGGATAACCTGGAGCGACTCAAACGGGTCCTGGTGTCGACCCCCACCGGGGCTCAGATCCCGCTCATTCAGCTGGCCGATCTGTCCATACACAAAGGTCCCGCCGCCATCAAGAGTGAGAATGCCCGGCGAACGGCCTGGGTCTTTGTGGATCTGAAGGGCGTGGATGTGGGGACTTACGTGGCGCGGGCCAAGAAGATGATCGACCAAAGAATCGATCTCCCGTCCGGATATTCCATTGTCTGGTCCGGTCAGTATGAATATATGGAAAAGGCCCGCAGGACCCTCAATGTGATCGTGCCCGTGACCATACTCATCATTTTCCTGCTCCTCTATTTTCATTTCCACAGCACCACCGAGACCCTGATCGTCATGGTCAGCCTCCCCTTCTCCCTGGTGGGCGGGATCATCCTCCTCTACCTGCTCAATTATAACCTCTCCGTGGCCGTGGTGGTGGGCTTCATTGCCGTGGCCGGACTGGCGGTGGAAACGGGCGTGGTCATGCTGGTGTATCTCGACGAAGCCTTTAACCGCAAACAGAAAGCGGATGAACTGAAGCGAGAGGAAGATCTGAACGCCGCTATTATCGAAGGGAGCGTCGAACGGGTCCGTCCCATCCTCATGACCGTCTCCACCACGCTCATCGGGCTTCTCGCCGTCATGTCCGGTTCCCAGACCGGTGCCCAGGTCATGAAACGGATCGCCGCGCCCATGGTGGGCGGATTGGTGTCCGCCACCATCCTCACCCTGGTCATCATCCCGGCGGTGTACCGCATGTGGCAGCGCTGGAGCCTCAGAAAAATCCTTAAAGGATAAGAAGCCAATGGCCATCAAAACCCTTCAGCAACGCATTATCCTCCTCCTGCTCCTCCCCATTGCGGCGGTGATCATCATCACGGGGATACTGGGCTTCCTCTATGCCAAAGAAAACCTGCTCAACGAGTGGAGGGAGAGCGCCATCCTCAAGCTTCAACGGGCGGCCCACCATATTGATATGCGACTGAACCGGCCGATTGAGTGGATGGAAATGTTTCATAAGACCGCCGGCGGCATGGGGGCTTATGCCGTCCAGCAGTGGATTCTCGAACAGCTGAAGGATCTGGACGGGGTGACCGGCGCGGACCTCGAATGGATGGAGGACAACGAGCCGGATGACTCGAACATGATGTCCATGATGGGTCGCGGCGGCATGGGCCAAGCCATGGGCCGGACCATGGGTCAAAGCAACTCCCGGGGCCGGATGATGATGTTTCAACGGGCCAGGATCTCGGAGGTGACCCCGCCCCGTTACGATGCACAGACCGGAGAGAAGACGGTCACCCTCATCTCCAACCTCAAGGACGAATCCGGAGAGGTGGTGGGCCGGCTCAAGGTGAGCGTCAAGTTCAGCTACCTCATGCAGGACATCATCCAGTTGGGGTGGTGGCAGGGAGACAAGGCCTGTCTCGTGGATGATGCGGGATACTACCTGGCCCATACCGATCCTGAAATGAAAAATCGGAAGCGACTCGGTCGCGATGGAGATCCCTTGGAAAAGGCGCTCTTGGCGGCCATAGAGAAGCGTCCCTACGGCACCATTTTAGGCCCCGGGCATCCCCCTTCCGAGGTTGCCGGCTTCTACCGGATCAAGGAGGCGCCCTGGGCCCTCATCCTCTTTGCGCCGGGCAAAAAAATCCTGGCCCCCATCATACGGTATCGCCTGTACTATTCCATCGGCGGGGTCGTCTGTCTGATCGTGATCCTGTTTCTGATCCGATTTGTGGCCGGAAACACGGCCCGTGTCATAAAACGGATTTCCACGGCCGCCGGCCAGGTGGCCAAGGGAACCTACGGAGAGGAACTGACCGTCAAGCGGGCCGATGAAATCGGGCAGCTTGCGCAAAGTTTCAACCAGATGGTCACCGGGCTCAAAGAGCGGGATTTCATTCGAAACACCTTCGGCCGGTATGTGGATCCGGAGATTGCGGATGAGTTGATCAGCCGTCCCGAGGCCGCCAGACTGGGTGGCGAGAAACGGGAGGTGGCCATTTTGATGGTGGATATCCGGGGCTTCACGCCCTTATCCGAATCCCTGAGCCTGGATGTCATCATCGGCTTTTTAAATCGGTATTTCAGCCGGATGATCGACGTGATTCACCGGCACGACGGCATCATTGTGGATTTCTTCGGAGACAGTGTGCTGGTGTTTTTTGACCCCGTTGACGGCCCTGTGGCGCCCCTGGTCCAAAAGAGCGTCACATGCGCCTTCGACATGCAGTCGGAGATGACCGAATTCAATCGGGAAAACAGGGAACGGGGGCTTCCCGACCTGGAGATGGGCATCGGCGTCAATGCGGGCGAAGTGATGGTGGGAAACATCGGTTCTGAAAAACGCGCCAAATACGGCATCGTCGGATCCCCCGTGAATTTGACCCAGCGCATTCAATCCCATGCCCAGGGTGGAGAGGTGCTCATCTCCGAGTCTGTTTACCCGCATGTCTCGGAGATGGTGGCCATCGAACGCACCGTTCAAACCCTCATCAAAGGAGTGGAAGGTGAAGTAACCCTTTACGGGGTAAAGGCTGAGCCAAGGTGAAAACGCATGCTCCCCGTAACCACTCGCCAGTCATAGAAAAGCTTTCCGGAGCGGACTTCGTTTCGGATTAGGAAATGGGTTCCTGAAAGAGACTGGCAGATGTGGGATCGAGAACCGGAGGCGGATTAGAAAGCAGGAAAATCGGATTTTCTTGTCAAAAAAGGCCTTTGATGAAAAGCATACGGGCGGGTTGAAGTATCTGTAGATGCACAAAACAACGAGTCCCCTCTGGAAATGCTTCTATCAATTCATTCCCTCCGGCGGTCCAAAGAGTCGCCGAAGAAAACCTCGTTCTTCTCAAAAGAGATCCGCAGCGCCCTCCGGTTTTAACGTGCTAAATGTTTTGATTCAAGTTGAACTAAACCGCTTCGCGGTAGTTTTTGGTCCGAAGTAGAGGGCCTTGTTCTTTGACAATTGATAGCGTTTTTTCTGGGCTGTT
>JARRPY010000140.1:0-10591 GCA_037382425.1 Deltaproteobacteria bacterium | reverse complement strand
CTATGGCGATGCCACCGAATCCACCCTGAAACGGCTGGCGGAGAAATTCAAGGACGACGTCACCAATATCCCTGACATCACCTATGCGGAACTGTTCGGTGTGCGTGAAGCCGAAATCCATCTCGAGATATCCGAGGAGACACTGAAGAGGCACGGCCTCACCCTGGGCGCGGTGGCCCAGGCCGTGAGGGAGACCAGCCTGGACCTGCCGGCCGGTACCGTGAAGACGTCGGGCGGCGACATCCTGATTCGTGCAAAGGGCCGCCGGTATCATGCCTGGGACTATTACGACGTTCCCGTGATCACCCGGACCGATGGCAGCACGGTCACCCTGGGACAAATCGCCAAACTCAAAGACGGGTTTGAGGAAACGGACATCTCGGCCCGCTTCCAGGGAAAGCCGGCTGCGGTCATCCAGGTGTTCCGGGTGGCCAATCAAAACGCCCTGGAAGTGGCGGCCAAGGTCAAGTCATTCGTTGAAGAGGTTCGGGCCGGTTTACCCGCAGGCGTCCATATCAGCACCTATCAGGACATGTCCGTTATTCTCAAGAGCCGTATTGAGCTCTTGCTGAAGAACATGGCCATGGGACTCTGCCTGGTGAGCCTCCTCCTTGGCCTTTTCTTGAGTGTTCGACTGGCCTTTTGGGTCACCCTGGGGATTCCCATCTCCTTTTTGGCCAGCCTGTGGGCCCTTCCGTATTTTGATGTGTCCATCAACATGATATCGCTCTTTGCCTTTATCATGGTCCTGGGCATCGTGGTGGACGACGCCATTGTGGTGGGGGAAAATATATTTCGGAAACAAGAGAGTGGATTCGATCCGCTGGAAGGGGCCGTGGCAGGGACCATCGAGGTGGGCCGGCCCGTTATCTTTTCGGTTCTGACCACCATCGTGGCCTTCTGGCCGCTCCTGCTCGGCAGCGGCTCCATGGGAAAGGTGATGCGAAACCTGCCCGTGGTGGTCATCCTGGTGTTGCTCGGCTCTTTAATGGAATCTTTGTTTATCCTCCCCTCGCATCTTGCCGGACACGGCCGGAAAGCGAGACACAAAAACGCCCGCGAACAGGATGATGAGCGGGCTGGAGAGAAACAAAAGAAGAAGGGAATCACCGGACGCGTGGACAATGGGCTTCAATGGGTGATTGCCCATCCGTATAAAAGGCTGGTCCGGTTCTGCATCCGATGGCGTTATGCCACCGCTGCCCTCAGCATTGCCCTACTCTTGCTCTCCGTGGGCCTGTGGACAGGCGGCATCATCAAATTCACGTTTTTCCCAAAGGTGGAGAGTGATGTATTGACCTGTTCTCTCACCATGCCGACCGGGACACCGGTGAAGCAGACCGAAGCGGCCATCGCCCGGCTCGAAACCGCAGCCAGAGAGGCCCTCAAACGCTACGATACCCAACACAGGCAAGGCGCTAAAGCGCCGCTCTTTGAATACAGCGTCTCCTTGGTGGGGATGCAAACCGGGGGACACGGCCCCAGTGCCGGATCAGCAGAAATCGGCGGGCATGTGGGGCAGGTCTTTATTCAGCTTCTCGAAGGAGAAAAGCGCAACGTCAGTGCCCGGGAACTGACCGCCCTCTGGCGTAAGACAGCCGGACCGTTTCCTGAAGCCGAGTCTTTGACATTCCAGAGTGAACTGTTCAGCGCAGGAAATGCCGTTGAGGTTCACCTCTCCCTGGACAACGAAGAGATGCTCCTGAGTGCAGCGGATGAGCTCAAGGCGTCGCTGGAAGGGTATCCGGGCGTATTCGACATCAGTGACAGCTTCCTGCCAGGCAAAGAAGAAATGCAGCTCAAGCTCAAACCGGCCGCCCGAAGCCTGGGATTGACGCTGGACGATCTTGCCAGACAGGCCCGGCACGCCTTTTACGGGGCCGAGGCCCTCCGGTTTCAGCGGGATCAGGATGAAATAAAGGTCCTGGTCCGCTATCCCGACAAAGAGCGGAAGTCACTGGGGCATGTGGAGCGGATGCGGATCCGGACACCCGATGGGGCGGAAATCCCGTTTGACGAAGCGGCACGAGTCAAGATGAAACAGGGATACACCACCATACAGCGGGCCCAGCGCAGGCGGGTCATCAAGGTGATGGCGGATGTGGATGAAACCATTGGAAACGCAAATGAAGTGCGAATGGATATTGAACAGCGCGTACTCCCGGAGCTGTTAAAGCGATATCCCGGACTTCGATACGATATGGAAGGAGAGGGAAAGGAACAAAAGGAGTCTTTATCCGACGTGATACAGGGCTTCGGCATTGCGCTTTTCGCCATATACGCCCTGTTGGCCATCCCGTTCAGGTCGTTCACACAGCCCTTCATTGTCATGGGCGCCATCCCCTTCGGTCTGGTGGGGGCCCTTGCCGGCCATCTGCTGATGGGGTTAAATCTGAGCCTGTTGAGCCTCTTCGGCATGGTGGGTCTGGCCGGAGTGGTGGTCAATGACTCCCTGGTGCTGATCGATGCCACCAACCGTATCCGCAAGGAGGGGCACATGGCGGGCGATGCGGTGGTCCGGGCCGGCAGGCTGCGTTTTCGGGCGATCATCCTCACCTCCTTGACCACATTCGCCGGCCTTTTCCCCATGATTCTGGAGAGGAGTCTCCAGGCCCAGTTCCTGATCCCCATGGCCGTCAGCCTGGGATTCGGGGTCCTTTTTGCCACCGGGATTACCCTGCTGCTGGTGCCGTGCGGATACGTCATATTGGAAGACATCCACCGGCTTTTCGGCAAAGGGAACCCTGAAAAAATCTGAAGGTTTCAAAAAGGGCTCCAATATGTTAGTACATTATTTCCAATAACCGTATAACAAAAAATAATAAAATTATGTGACAAAAGGTTTCAGCGTTCAGTGTTCAGGTGTCAGAAAGGGTAAGACAGAACCCTTTCTAGCGAAACCCGAAACCCGAGACCTCGCGACACCTGCCTTGCGGACTTATCCAGCATTGAATTGAAAAAACATCAGGAAAACGTCTAAAAGATGATTGAACAGGACTGCACAGTGGTATCGAATGACGTCGTGGCCGCACATACGTATCTGATGATATTGGACTGTCCCGACATTGCCTCCGAAGCCCGCCCGGGGCAGTTCATCATGCTTAGGGTCACCTCTGCCGCCGATCCCCTATTGAGGCGACCCTTTTCCATTGCCGGTGCGACCGCAGCTGGTCACCTTTTGATCCTGTACCGGGTGGTGGGCCGCGGCACCCGGATGATGTCCGATCTCAGACCGGGGAAAAGGGCACCCGTACTGGGTCCTCTGGGAAACGGATTCAAACTTCCGCGAGGAAATGAGATCTCGCTTCTCGTGGCCGGAGGAATGGGAATTGCCCCCCTGTGCTTTCTGGCCAGTCGCATGGATTCGGGCCTCCATCTCCTGGCGGGTTATGGCTCGGCAGATCAGATGATCCCCCTGGAATACGTGGGAATACCTCACGTCCACCCCCTCCTTGCCACGGAAGACGGCACGGTGGGCCACCATGGTCTGGTCACGGATCTGCTGGAAATCCACGCCATAAACCGCACAAAACCCGGTGAAAAAAGGGGGACCATGATGTACGCCTGTGGCCCCCTCCCCATGCTCAAGGCGGTGGCAGACCTGGCTGTGAAAGAGGGAACGCCCTGCCAGGTTTCTCTGGAATCCGTCATGGCGTGCGGTCTCGGAGCCTGTCAGGGGTGTGCCGTCGGGTCCGCGCCTGAAAACGGCCGGAAATATGTCCACGTGTGTCAAGACGGGCCCGTATTTAATGCAAAGACCCTGGACTGGGATGGAATATAGATCATGGACGGTGTTGATCTGCGTGTCAATCTGACAAGCCTTGAATTGAAAAACCCGGTGCTCACCGCATCGGGCACCTTCGGGTACGGCCGGGAGTTTTCAGAAGTCATCGACCCGGATCGTCTGGGTGGGATCGTCGTGAAGGGGATCTCCCTTGAGCCGATGCCCGGTAATCCCCCTCCCCGCATTTTCGAGACCCCGTGCGGCATGCTCAATGCCATTGGCTTGGCCAACGTGGGTCTCGAGGCCTTCCTGAAAGAAAAGCTCCCCTGGCTACGAACCCTCCACACGGCGGTCATCGTCAACATTTACGGGCACAGCATCGAGGAATACGCCCGGGTCGCCGCCGGACTCAAAGGGGTCGAGGGCGTCTCCGCTCTTGAGGTGAACATCTCCTGTCCCAACGTGGCCCAAGGAGGTATGGCCTTTGGCACAGACCCGACCCTCTCCGCCCGGGTGACCGAAGCGGTATTGAGACAGACAGACAAGCCGGTCATCGTGAAACTGTCCCCCAATGTCACGGACATCCGGGTCATCGCCGAAGCCGTGGAAAGCGCAGGCGCCCACGCGCTATCGTTAATCAATACCCTCACCGGAATGGTTATTGATATTCACCGGCAAAGGCCTGTTTTGGGAAATGTGTCCGGCGGACTCTCCGGTCCGGCCATTCGGCCCATTGCCCTGCACATGGTCCATCAGGTGGCCGGAAGGGTGAACATACCCGTCATCGGCATCGGCGGCATCGTCACCGCGGAAGATGCGCTTCAGTTTCTCATGGCGGGAGCCTGTGCGGTTCAGGTGGGCACCGGCAACTTCGTCAATCCGAGGGCCACTTTAGACATCATAGACGGTTTGGCCACATTCTGCAGAAACGAGGGCATCTCCACCATCAGAGACCTTATCGGATCTGCCCGATGCGATCGCTGAGTCGTGGGAGTGGTTAGGCAAGTACCGAAATTGGGTATTATTGGAGGTTAGACGTTCCTTTTTCTCCAGAGACCTGTTCAATTGGCATAGCGCTTGAGTTGAAAAAGCTTCTTATCCTGGGTGGCGACAATGTGATAGAATTTGTCCTGGGGCACATAGATGTAGGGCACGTCCTCGATGCGGCGGTAGAGAAAGTGTGAGAGAATCATCCGGTTGACCGCACGGTGACCGATAATCATGATGTTCTGGGAGTTGCTGCTCAAAAAGAGGGCCTTTTTGATGCCGCGATCCACCCGCTCTTTCATGGAGACATAGCCTTCCCCTCCGGGATAGATGTAGTTGTACTTGTCTGTTTTTCTCGCCTGATACACCTCCGGCTTCTCCGTTTTGATTTCTTCGTAGCTCATGCATTCGCAGATCCCGCTGTCGATCTCATTAAAGTTCTCGATGGGGATGATGGTGCAATCTTTCTGACGATTTTTGATGGGGACGGCCGTCTGTATGGTCCGCTTCTTGTTACTGGTAAAAATGATCGGCACATTGAATCGCTCAAAATATCGCGCCAGTTGGTCTGCCTGGGCCTTACCGGTCGGCGTCAAACTGGAATCCCCACCGATCCGGTTTTCCAGATTGAAATAGGTCTCGCCATGCCGGATAAGAAATAGGTTTCGGATAATATCCGTCACCAGACAGTCCCTGATACGATCAAAGTAGGGGATATTATTTGAAATTTCCTCTCTGATAATCCGATTGTTCAAAGAGTCCAGTTTGACGATGTTTTCTTCCCTGTCCAAAGGCGCATAGATAGATTCATAATAGTGAATGCGCTGGGTAAAGCTCCTGACGGCGGCCACCTTAGAGAGATGTCTGAATTCCGGGAGCGCGATTTTTCTCTGGATGCTTGACTTCAAAATACCCTGATCATCATTGATGCATTCGATGAAGAGGAGGGGGTTACCGGCAAGCAGCTTGCTGATGACCGCCCGTCGTTTGAGGCTCACATTGGTGGCATCCAGGATGGCCACCTGCCCCTTTCCGCCAATGAACCTCTGCGCTCTCGAGATATTCATGAGGGCAATTTTTTCCCTGAAGGCCACCCCCTCCTGATTCTTTGGATCGTAGAATTCCGGGTAGGAGGTATCCTTGGGTTCGAGTTTTCTCCTCAACTGGCCGTTATTGAAGATCCGGGTTCGTATGCCGTCCCTTTGGAGGTTCTCTTTTAATTTTCCGGCGATAGTCGTCTTTCCCCTGGCGGGGAGACCGACCATGACGATATAGAGTGCGTCACGGGTCATGGGTCTTTCCTCGTGTCCACTATGGGCTTGAATTTTTGCAAAGAGCATTTATAATTGTAAATTAACGCATAAATCAAGAGACCATTTCCACTTTGAATATTTAGGTTGAATATTTAGGAGGCATCAGATGGCACAGAATTCCGTTGCGAGATCCAGAACCGACATTCTGGTCAATGACTTTGTCAGAAGCACCTATAACTGGATGGGAGCGGGGCTCGCCCTGACCGGTGTAGTGGCGTTTTATGTATCCAGCAGTGAGACCATGATGCGTCTCATATTCGGCAATCCGATCGTGTTTTTCATCCTCATCTTTGCCGAACTGGGGCTTGTTTTTTCCATTTCGGGCATGGTGAACCGCATCAGCGCCGGCACTGCCACGGGGCTCTTTTTGCTCTATTCGGCATTGAACGGGGTCACCCTCTCCTTTATCTTTCTGGCCTATACGCGGACATCTATCGCGAGCACATTTTTCATCTGCGCCGGCACCTTTGTGGGATGCAGCATCTATGGGTGGACCACCAAAAAGGACCTCACCTCGTGGCGGGGATTCCTGATGATGGGCCTCATCGGGATCATTATTGCATCCCTGGTCAACATGTTTGTCCGAAGCAGCGCCATGCATATGATCATCAGCTACATCGGGGTCATCGTTTTTGTGGGGCTGACCGCCTACGACACCCAGAAACTGAAGAACATGGCGCTCACTCAGCCCGCGGATGTGGAGGGGGCCGTGGTCCGTAAGGGCGCCATTCTGGGGGCACTTTCCCTCTATCTCGATTTCATCAACCTATTCCTCATGCTCTTGAGGATATTCGGGAGCGGGCGGGTTTTTAAGGAAAAGGGGATGTCGTGTCCGAGCCCTCCTACATAAGATTGTACCGTAATGGGACCCTCAAAGAACGAGTGGACGCCCTCCTTGGACGACTGGAATCCTGTCGACTCTGTCCCCGCGAATGCGGCGTTAATCGCCTGAAAGGTGAGACCGGGGTTTGCCGGACCGGGAGACGCGCCAGGATCGCCAGTTACAATGCCCATTTCGGTGAGGAAGCCCCTTTGGTGGGGAGATACGGTTCCGGGACCCTTTTTTTGAGCAGTTGCAACCTGTTGTGCAGTTTCTGCCAGAATGATGACATCAGCCACCACAATGAAGGGGTGGAAGTGGAACCGGCCCAATTGGCCCAAATGATGATCGAACTGGCGAAAAGGGGCTGTCATAATATCAATTTTGTAACCCCCACCCATGTGGTGCCGCAACTCGTTGAGGCCCTTATACCGGCCATCGAACAGGGATTGAACGTGCCCCTTGTCTACAATTCAGGCGGATACGAACGCACGGAGACCCTGGAACGTTTAGACGGCATTTTTGATATTTACATGCCCGATTTCAAATTTTGGGAATCCCGCTGGTCGGAGGAATACTGCAGCGCCTCGGATTACCGGGAGAAGGCCGTGGCCGCGATCAAGGAAATGCACCGTCAAGTGGGGGATCTCAGGCTGGACGACGCGGGTATCGCCGTCAGGGGGTTGCTGGTTCGACACCTGGTCATGCCCAACAACGTATCCGGGACCGACAAGGTCTTAAGGTTCATTGCTCAGGAAATATCCAAGAATACCTATGTGAATGTGATGGATCAGTACCGCCCGTGCGGCACCGCACACGAGGATGGCGTCATCAACCGCCGCCTAACCCGGGACGAGTTTAAAAGGGCGCTTGGATGGGCCGAAGCGGCCGGCTTGACGCGTCTCGACAACCGGGAGCGTCCCCGCATCATGTTCGGGTTCTAAGAAGATACCGGTCTTTTAGGCGAAAAGGCTGCGACGCTTCCCGCATCATCAGGAGAGGCGCTACTTCGCACCGGGTTCTGAAGGCTCTATCGCGAATCGTCAATCAACAAGCGCCAATCGAAAATCCCTACGCCCCTCGCTTACCACTGATGAACTCTTCTGCCATCTCCACATCTTTTCTGCTTCCGATATAGAGCGGGACTCTTTGATGGAATTCCGTCGGTTCGATGTCCAGGATCGGGCCGGTCCCGTCACTGGCATATCCTCCGGCCTCCTGCACCACCATGGCCAGGGGATTGGCTTCCACCATCAGCCTCAATTTCCCATGCGGCTTCTTGGGATCCTTCTTGTCGGCCGGATACATAAAGAGCCCCCCCTTGAGGAGATTGCGGTGGAAATCGGCTACCAGGCTTCCCACATATCGTGAGGTGTAGGGCATTTTATTGACCTTGTCGATGCTTTTCAGATAGTCCACGAGGGCCACGGTCCGTTCATCCCAGTAGGCGTAATTCCCTTCGTTGACGCTGTAGGTCTTTGATTTTTCGGGTATCTGGATGGACTCGTGAGAAAGGAGAAACTCTCCCACACTCGGGTAAAGGGTAAACCCGTGAACCCCTGTTCCTCTTCCAGTGGTATACACCATCATGGTGCTTGAACCGTAAATAAAATAGCCGGCGGCCACCTGTTCCCTTCCGGGCCTAAGCACGTGATCCAGGAGGAAATCGATTCTCGTTTCCTCACCTTTTCGCTTATATATGCCGAAAATGGTCCCGATACTGACGTTGACGTCGATGTTTGAGGAGCCGTCCAGAGGATCGAACACGATGATGTAATCCCCTTTAGGGTACTGCGGCGGAATATCGATGAGTTCCGGGTCTTCCTCCGACCCCATGCAGCAGAGCTGGCCGATATGTTGCATCCGCTCGATGATAATCTGGTTGGCGAATACGTCAAGCTTCTGGACTTGTTCATCCTGAACATTGATCTTGCCGGTCGATCCCAGAATATCCACGAGGCCGGCCTTGTTCACCTCTCGCGAGATCACCTTGGCCGCGACAATGAGTTCATTCATCAGGGTGGTAAACCCGCCCGTCGCCCCCGGGTTGGCTCGTTGCTGGTTCAGGATATGTTGTGTGATCGTCGTCCCAACACCCTTATTCGCCATGTCTTCTCCTCCTTTCTGAAGGGTCTTTTAGGCTGATCCCGCCCACCTTGCCGTATCAATATTTAATGAGGGAATCCCAGAACTCCGGATCATCATCTTTCCAGTTGGGCCCGAAGCGCCGGTCACAGAAACCGCTCAACCGCTCGTACCATTTGGCCCATACATTCTTGTTCTGATCGATGGCCTCCAGGATATCGGCCAGATAGATGTCCACCTTGCCGATTTCGTCTTTGGGCACATAATATGCCGCCCCCTTCTCGAATGATTTTTTCATGTTGTCCTGAGAAAGGGCGTGTGCGGTCAGCATCAGGGCCGGGATCTCCCGTTGCTTGGCGATCTCCAGGAGTTCATATCCCCTCACCCCCATGATATCCAGGACCGCCGCGTGATAATAATTGGATTCCAGCAAGGCCTTTCCTTCCTCAAACGATGACGCCCGGTCCACCTTACAGATCTCAAGCAGCTCGGTCAGGAAGTCGAGGATGTCCTCTTCATCATCGACAATCAAGATCCGCTTTCCTCTGAGAATTTTTTCAGGATTCATGTGCGTTCCTCCTCATTGAAAATAATTGAGCCTGCCCCTGTATCAGGCCGCCTGTTCCTTGTATTCCAGCCTGTATATCTCAGCCAGGGTCAGAAAGATAGTAATAATCAGGGGACCATAAATAATCCCTAAGATTCCAAAGAGCTTGATGCCGCCGATAATACCGATGAACACCAAAAGGGCATTCATTTTCATCCCCTGGCCGATCATGCGGGGTTTGACAAAATATTCGACGATGGAGCTGTAACATGCGTTATACGCCAAAAAACCGAGGGCGACGCTCACATGCCCCTGCGACAGCAAAATGGCCGTTGCAGGGATGAACACCACCGATGCCCCGATGATCGGCAAAAAGGCCATAAAGGTGATGACGAAACCCCACAAAAACGGAGAGTTCAAACCAAAAATAAAAAACCCGAAGCCCCCCAGAATCCCTTGGATGATCCCGGAGAGCCCATTGCCCACGAAAACCGCCCTTCCCATCTCCTGGAACTTTTCCGCCAGCTTTTCCAGCTGTTCTCTCGGTACCGGCATGAGTTGAATGATGTAGTCCTTCAAACGGGCACCGTCTCTGAACAGATAGTAGATGGTCAGCATCATCAAGAAAAAATGGATGAGGAAACTCATGACGTTGGATGCGACGGAACTGATCTGGCTGTACAGAAAAAGACCGATCCGTTTGCCCACGGATGATGCAAAATCCTCCACATCTTGAGGGGTTATTTCCCGACCGGTGAGGTTGGTCAGTTTTTCGAGCCGTTTGGCCCAGACAGGATCGTTTTCTAAAGCATCCTTAATGTGCTGTAGCGTCACTTCATTGCTGGTTCGCTTGTAGAGGTCGAACGCCTCGTTGGATAGGGTCCCTACGAACCACCCGACGGGCACAATGAGTATAAACAGGATAAGCATCGTCATGACAAGGGATGTCAAAGGCTCCCGATTTCGGAATAAGCGTTTCAGTGGGGCGTGCAATGGATGAAAGGCACTGGCGATGAGGAGCGCCAGGGCAATGGCCGAGACATAGGTCCAGAAAAGCTTGAGAATAAGAATCAATGAACAGATCAGTAAGACCAGAAATACCTTGGCACCGTGCG
>JARRPY010000139.1:0-6937 GCA_037382425.1 Deltaproteobacteria bacterium | reverse complement strand
CGCCCTCTCCCAGGATGGCTAATTGTTTGCCATGTAGAGGGCCAGATCCACCATACGGTTGGCGTAACCGAACTCATTATCATACCATGCAAGCACCTTGATCATATCACCCACACCCATTGTGGAAGGCCCATCGACGGTAGAAGATACGGCGGTTCCATTAAAGTCGACGGAGACCAATGGTTCATCGCTGAAGGCCATGATCCCTTTTAGATGAGACCCGGCTGCTTCTTTGAGTGTTGCGTTGACTTCGTCGGGCGTGGCCGTCCGACTGAGTTGCACCACCAGGTCTACGATGGATACATTTGGCGTGGGCACGCGGATCGCCATGCCGTTCAGTTTGCCGTCCAGTTGAGGTAATACCAATGCGACGGCTTTGGCGGCTCCCGTAGTGGTCGGGATCATCGAGAGTGCTGCGGCTCTCGCTCTACGGAAATCCTTGTGGGGGAAGTCCAGAAGCCGCTGATCGCCCGTGTATGCGTGAGTGGTGGTCATGAGGCCCTTTTCAATCCCGAAGTGATCCAGCAACACTTTACACACAGGGGCAAGACAGTTGGTCGTGCATGACGCGTTAGAAACGATGTGGTGTTTTTTTGAATCGTAGTCGTGATGGTTTACGCCCATGACGACAGTGATATCCGGCCCTTTGGCCGGCGCCGAAATGATGACCTTGCGAGCGCCTGCCTCCAAATGGCCCGAAGCCTTATCTCTTTCCCTAAAAAGCCCTGTGCACTCAAACGCCGTCTCGATGCCGAGATCGCCCCAGGGGAGATTGGCGGGATCTCTTTCCGTGGATATTTGAATCTCATTGCCGTCAACAATAAGAGAATGATCCGTGCTGGAAATGTCGGCATCCAGTATGCCGTGGACGGAGTCGTACTTGAGAAGATGTGCCAAGGTCTTTGGGTCGGTAAGGTCGTTAATGGCCTTAAATTCAATGTTAGGATTCTTTATTCCGGCCCTGAACACCATTCTGCCGATCCGACCGAAGCCGTTAATCGCTGCTTTCAATGCCATTTGGTGCCTCCTTTTTCAAAAGTCTCATTCTTTATATTTCGAACAAAATACAAATTGGGGAAAAATCGAACCCTCCTTCATTGGGCGGGTTCAGGCGTCAATGGCATGGCCATGATGATGGCATCTTCGTGGGTGTCGTCATAGTATCCTGGCCTGCGCCCAGTCTCCCGGAACCCGGCTTCATTATAGAAGGCTCTCGCCGCGAAGTTTGAAGGCCTTACCTCTAGATAGACGCATTCGGTCTTATGTATTGTGCCGATCTCAATCATCTTGCGGAACAGTCGCCGTCCCACGCCCTTTCTACGCCATAAGGAATGCACGGCAAGATTCATGAGATGGATTTCCCGAGCGACGATCCAGAAACAGATGTATCCCCGCACATGGCCGTCCTCCAGGGCGATCCACAGATGAGACATGGGTCTTTCCAGTTCTGTGAAAAAGGCGTTGAGACTCCACGGTGTAGGGAAAGCGCTTTGCTCAATATCCAATATGTCATGCTGACGGTCCGTAAGGGTGGTTTGGGTGAGTTCTGCCAGAGAAATCATCCTGATTTCAATAACTTGCCAGCCAGGGTAATGCTCCTTCTACCCGCTTCCTGCGCTTGCTCTCCCAGTTGGTTCAGCGTGAGGTTATCCCGATCTTTGGCCACTGAAATAATCATCGGCAGGTTCACCCCCGTCAACACTTCAATCATTTCATTATTTAAAAAAGAGAGACTCAAATTGGATGGCGTTCCTCCGAACATATCGGTCAGAACGAGTACCCCTTGTCCCTGGTCCAGGGCGGCTATCTTCTTTGAAATTTCTCTTAAGATCTCCTCGCTTTCCGTGGTCTGGGTAATCGCGATGGAATCGGTGGCCTCCAAACGTCCCAGTATCAGTTCGGCGGCCCTCAAAAATTCTTTCCCCAAATCGCAGTGGGAGATAATTAACAATCCGATCATCGCCTCGATCTAGACCCCGTGCTGTGGTTCGCGTTTGACCTCATGGCGTCTTGCCTTTTGAACGTCTATTCTTCGTCTGACTGAATGATTTTGCGATAAATATCTTCCCGCGTGGGCGCCTCCATCAAGGCCTTCCTAAACGCGCTGTTTTTCAGAATTTTTGCGATTCGGGTGAGCACCTGCAGGTGGAACCCTGAAGAATTCTCAGGGGCCAGCAAGAGAAAAAAGAGATATACCGGCTGGCCATCCATTGCATCAAAATCGAGACCCTCCTTGCTTCTACCGAAGGAGACGATCGGATGTTTGACGTTGCTCAGCTTACCGTGAGGGATAGCGACTCCATCTCCGATGCCCGTGCTCCCCAGCTGTTCCCTGTCGATTAGAACCTTAACCAGGAGCCCTTTGTCTATGTCAGAGTGTAATTTGCAGATAACGTCCGCCAACTCACCCAGTGCGGCCCTCTTATCCGTGGCTTTCAGTTCTGGAATAATATGTTCCTCTTCTATGACGTCCGAAAGTTTCATTTTTCCGTGTGCTAATTCGACGGTTCAATCAGTCCCATATTTCCGTCGTCTTTTTTATATAATACATTGATTTCTTGGGATTTAGCGTTTCTGAACACCAGAAATCCCTGATCCAACAAATTGAGTTGCATGGCCGCCTCCTCCGGATCCATGGGCTTGGCTTCCATCTTTTCCATTTCGATGATGGGTTCTTCCGAAGACAGGACTGCAGCATCTTGGGTCTCCTCTTCCGCTTGGAGCTCTTCGCCCTTCTGCGCTTCCGCCCGGTGATCCCTTATCTTGGCCATGCGTTTTTTGACCTGAAGTTCTATTTTGTCCATGACTTTGTCAATGGCGGAATACATGTCTTCTGTTTCTTCGACCGCTTTTATGCGATTCCCGTCGATATTGAGAGTCACATCCGCAATGTGCCTGAATTTTTCAACCGACAAAACAATGTGTGCGTCGAGGGGAGAATCGAGATATTTCTTGGCCTTGGCCACCTTTTCTTCTGCGTAGGCTTTTATACTCTCCATCGGATCGGTATGTCTGAATGTCACGGTAACGCTCATAAAATTCCTCCAAATAATCAGTTTAAAACAGTCATTTCTTTTTTGTCAAAGGATTACTTGAAAAAAGGGTCCTTCCGTTTCCGGGATGGCAGGATTCCCATCGATTCCCTGTACTTTGCGACGGTTCGTCTCGCCACATCGATGTTTTTCTCTCTCATGAGTTCCTGAATCGCCTTGTCACTGTAAGGATTGGCTTTGTCTTCCCTCGAAATGATTCTGCGTATATGTTCTTTCACGCTTTCAGAGGCCACGGCGTCACCGTCGATGCTGTTAATGGAACTGTTAAAAAAGAATTTGAGTTCATAAAGCCCCTGGGGGGTGTAGACATATTTATTGGTGGTGACTCGACTGATGGTGGATTCATGCATCTGAATGTCTTCGGCAATGTCGCTCAAGACCAACGGTCTTAAATAGGCAATCCCCCTATCCAGGAATGGCTTTTGAAATTTTACGATGCTTTCCGTGACGCGATAAATGGTCCTCTGACGCTGGTGAATACTCTTGATCAACCATGCCGCTGATCTTAATTTTTCCTGAATGTAGGCCTTGGTCTTTTCGGCCACGGGGTTTTTGTTGGTGAGAATATTTCTGTAGTAGGAACTGATTCTCAGCTTTGGCAGGCCGTCCTCGTTTTGGACGATCTCATACTCATCGCCCACCTTGAAAACATAAATATCGGGGGTGATGTAAATGGTTTCTTCTGCTGAATAGAGCCTGCCCGGCCTCGGATCCAACCCCTTTATGACGGTCAGGGCGGAGAGGAGTTCCTCCATGGAGATGGACAGCTGCCGCGTAATGACATCATAACGCCTTTCTTCCAGATCCCTCAGGTGGTTTTCGATAATCCGTTCCACAATGGATCCTTGAAGATTATGGAATTTCACCTGTATGAGAAGGCACTCCCGGGTATCTGAGGCCCCTATCCCCACGGGATCAAATTTCTGAATGGTGTGGAGGGTTTTTTCGACTTTATCCAGCGGGAATCCACCGGCTTCAGCGATTTGAAGCGGTGTCGTCTCGAGATAGCCGTCTTCATTCAAATTCCCGATGATATGTTCCCCGATCTCCTTTCCTGTTTCATCCAAATGGCTCATATTCAACTGCCAGTTCAGATGAGAAGTGAGATCGGTTTTGGCGGCTGTGAAGTTTTCAAAGGAGTTGGCTTCTTTTTCCTCGCCACGCGGTTCCGTCCATCCGGTATTGTACTCGGATACATAGTTTTCCCAATCGATATCGTCCCTCGCATGCTCTTCTATGGTCACTTCCGAAAACTCGGTTTGTGTGTCCGCGGGGTCATCCGAGATGTCTTCGGACATGCCCGTGTCGCTCTCTTCCCCTGTGAGATCTTCCAGGGCCGGATTTTCCTCCAATTCCTGGGAGATGGTATCCAGGAGTTCGAGCCTCGAGAGCTGTAGGAGTTTTATGGCCTGCTGAAGCTGAGGCGTCATGACCAGCTGCTGAGCGAGACCGAGCGATTGTTTTAGTTCTAGAGCCATGGAAAATTAAAAGCGTTTATAGATTGAAATTTTCTCCCAGATATACGCTTCGGGCGATTCTGCTGTTTACAATGGTGTCCGGAGGGCCTTCCTCGATGATTTCCCCCTGACTGATGATGTAGGCCTTGTCGCACACGCTCAATGTTTCCCTGACGTTGTGGTCTGAGATCATGACCCCCAAGCCCCGTTCCTTCAACTGTCGGATAATCCGCTGTATGTCATTAATGGCCAGGGGGTCGATTCCGGCAAACGGTTCGTCCAAGAGCATGAATCTTGGATCTGTCACCAGCGCCCTGGTAATTTCCAGCCTGCGTCGCTCTCCACCGGAAAGTGAAATGGCCTTCTGTCGGGCGAGATGGGCGATACCGAGTTCGTTTAATCCTTTTTCCAGACGAGATCGCCGTTCCTGGGCGGGAATATCCAGGAGTTCCAAAATGGCCAGGAGATTTTGTTCCACGGTCAGTTTCCTGAACACGGAAGGTTCCTGCGCCAAGTAGCTGATGCCTTTTCTTGCCCGCTTGTACATGGGATCGGCAGTGATATCCGTCCCATCCAAAAATACCATTCCTTCGTCCGGATGGGTGAGGCCCACCACCATGTAGAAGGTCGTGGTTTTTCCCGCCCCATTGGGTCCCAGGAGTCCGACGATCTCCCTCCGACCAAGCGAGATGTTTACGCGATCAACAACCCGCTTTCCCCCGTACGTTTTTACCAGGCCTTCGGTTTGAAGGGTTGCCTTTTCCTCAACCTCCTTCACTCCCCCTCGCCTTTCTTGGGGAAAATCACGGCCTTTACCTTTCCATTTTGAGGACTATCCACAATACTTCGGTCTTCATTTAAAAACAGGGTGATTCGATCGCCGGCAACAAAATTTTCCCCCTGTTTGACAACCGGTTCACCCGTAAGCACCAATTTTTCCTCATTTTGATAATAGACGGCCTTTTGGGCGGTGGCGACCCCGCCGGTGCTGCGGATGATCTTTACGTCTCCGGTCGCCACGATACGGTCGATGTGAGCAGAGCCTTTCTCGTCTTTCTTCCGGGTGCGGTTATCTTTCTTCAAATATAGCACCATCTTCTGACAATCTATAGTGAAATCATCCCGTTTGGCCTTCACGTCTCCCCAAAAAGTGATGGTCTTGGCACGATCATCCGCCTCCAATTTGTCCGAATTGATGATCACCGGCCCGCTCCCCATGCCGGCCTTTTTTGCACTGGTGTCTAGACACCAGGCAGACGTCCACAGGGTCAGAGACAATAGGGTGGAAAGGAATAAAATAATGCCGTGTGCCGGATGTCTCATAGATCGATCTCATCCTCTTTGATGACCGTGGTGACGGCTGAAAGGACCTCGAAGCGCTTGCCGTTCAGATCGGCCTTAAGCCCCTTCCCGTTCACCTGGAAATACGGGCCGGAGATCTTAACCGCTCTATCGGAATGCAGAAGCGCCTTTTTTTCATTGATCATTGCGTATTCTGTTTGAATCCTATAACCGTCTTCGGAGGATCCGTCCAGGTTTCCCCATAATTCGATCTTACCGTTGTTCTTCGTATACTTGCCCCGGTCTCCTTTTAGTTGGAATCCGCTTCTGTCTTCAGGTTCTACCCTCAATGTAAATGCCTTAAAGCGGATGGTCTCCCTGTCACTTGAAAATGAGACCTCTTTGGCGTCAAGCACCCACTTTACTCGATCATCGGGGTTATCTTGTGCATAGTGAATATCCTTCAGCCTGAGTCCCTCACCCGATACAATGTCCTTGAGGAGGGCAGGGGCCTTTATGATCTTGGTCCCCGCTTTCACGAAGTAGAAACCCACAACGACGAGCAACAGGAGTAACCCCAGAAGGGGCCAGTGTCTTTTCAAAAAACGCCTCATATGGCACTATATCAGGCCCCTGCTTATTCTGTAAAGTTCATTTTCGACGATCCGTCTCGACAACTCAAGATCCAGTCACAGGCTTCTCTTACCGCACCGAAGCCTCCTCTTCTTCTGGTAATCACATCCGCATGTCTCCGGACCTCAGCCACCGCATCGGAGACCGCAATACAGAGCCCTGCTTCCTCAAACATGGCCAGATCGGGAAGGTCGTCTCCCATGGCGCATACCTGTGATCGGTCTATTTCCTTTTTTTGCATCAATCGACGAAGCGTCTCCCGTTTATCCGCAACACCCTGGTAGACCGATTTAATCCCGAGTTCCTTGGCGCGATGTGACACGACCCCTGATTCGCGGCCGGTAAGGATGACCACATCGATGCCCTGCCTTGAGAGCATCTTGAGGCCGAGTCCATCTTTCACATCAAAGGCCTTTGTCTCTTCACCCCGGTCGTTTATGATGATCCGACCGTCTGTCATAACCCCATCCACATCGACGACAAACAGCTCTATACGAGCGGCCTTTTCTTCGG
>JARRPY010000138.1:0-7009 GCA_037382425.1 Deltaproteobacteria bacterium | reverse complement strand
GTGGTCCAGTGCAACGTGAGGGGTCGGGATATGGGTGGTTTTGTGTCTGAGGCACAGAAGGCGGTGAAGCGGAGCGTAGCGCTTCCACCCGGGTACTATCTGAACTGGGGGGGCGAATTCGAGAATCAGCAGCGGGCCCAGGCAACGCTTTCCATCGTTGTTCCTGTTGTTCTGGGACTCATTTTTATTCTGCTGTTCATGTCGTTTGGATCCATACGGAATGCTGCCCTGATTATTCTCAACGTGCCGTTTGCCTTGATCGGCGGCATCGTTGCGCTGGCCATCAGCGGCCAGTATCTGAGTGTGCCGTCGTCCATCGGATTTATCGCCGTCTTCGGCGTCGCCGTTCAAAACGGCGTGGTCATGGTGTCATGCATCAATCAACTCCTGAAAGAGAGTCGATCGCTTCATGACGCGCCTGTGGAGGGCGCAATGCTCCGATTGCGGCCGGTGCTGATGACGGCGAGCACGACCCTGCTCGGACTCCTGCCGCTGCTTCTTTCCACAGGCATTGGATCGGAAGTCCAGCGGCCCTTGGCCACAGTTGTCGTCGGCGGGCTTGTATCCTCCACCCTCCTTACCCTGATTCTCCTTCCTGCTCTATATCCTTGGTTTGCACCGAAAACCGTTAAACCAGAACAAATGATATGATAGAGAGAGGAATGGATGGGGTTTCTTTGTCAGGGACGCGGATCTTTTGGCCGCCGTGAAAAGAGTATATAGAGGACCGGGCTCTGCATGAGTACCAGGGGCATCTGCACCAGGAGGCCGGAGATAATGGCCACGGCCAGGGGCTGTTGCATCTGGGCGCCCTGCCCCATGGCCAGGGCCAGGGGGAGGAGGGCCAGGATGGCCGCCAGGGTGGTCATGGCGATGGGCCGCATCCGGTTGATGCCCGCCTGGATCAGGGCTTGGTTTCGGTCCATGCCGGCCCGCAATAGGTCCTGGTATTCAGAGAAAAGAAAGATGGACACCTCGGTGACGATACCCACAATCATGGTCATGCCCATCATGGCCGTGATGTTGAGTTCGATGCCGGTCCACCATAAGCCCGCGAACACCGCTGCCAAGGCCATCAGGGGCGAGATCAGGATGGCGACGGCCGCGGCGAACTCTTCATACAAAAACAGAAGGAGGAGGAACACCAGGGCCAGGGCCGCCACGAACACGGCCACCAGCCCCCGAAACGCGATCTGCTGCTGGCGGTAGAGCCCGCCCAGCACGTAATAGACATGGGCCGGGAGCATGCCAGGCGCGTCCAGGATCTTTCGTACCTCCCGGATGGTGGAGCCCATGTCCCGGCCGCTGATACGGCCGGTGACGGCCACCATCCGTTTGAGGTCGTCCCGGGTGATCTGGGGCTGGCCCGTTTCAACATTGAGACGGGCGATGCGCCGCAGCGGGAACCGGTGGCCGTCCGGGGCGCGGAGCCATATCTTTTTAAAGCTCTGGATCCGGTCCCGGTCGGCAGCAGGGACCCAGACGCGCACCCCCACCAGCTTGATATTTTCCTGGATTTGGGTGGTCACCAGCCCCTCAAACCAGGCCGTGAGCTGTTGGGTGACCCGGTCCGGGTCGATCCCTTCCAGGGCCGCCTTGTCCCGATCCACCACGATATTCACCGCATCCCCGGCCAGGACAATCCCGTCCTGAACTCCCACCACCCCCGGAATTTGCCCAATGGCCTTTGCCGCTTTGCGGGCCGTGGCCGCCAACTCCTCCACCCGGTCCCCGTAGAGCTTGATCTCGATGGGCTGGGGCACAGCGGTCAAATCACCGATGAGATCCTCCATGAGAAGGGCCATCTCTACCTCCAGCCCGGGCACCCGGGCCTCGATCCGTTCCCGGATCCGGTCCATGACCGCATCGATGGGGGGGCGGGGAAGGGGCTTGAGACGAACAAAGAAATCCCCCTCATTGGCCTCGGTGAGTCCCCCGCCCAGTTGGGCCCCGGTCCGTCGAGAATAGGTTTCCACGGCCCGGTTCTCCCCGAGGATCTGTTCCACCTCCCGCAGCAGGCGGTCGGTTTCGGTGAGCGAGGTGCCGGCCGGGGCCCGGTAATCCAGCACGAACCCGCCCTCGTCCATGTGAGGCATGAAGCCGGAACCCACCTTTTGGTAGGCCACGACCCCCAGTCCGATCAGAGGAACGACCCCCAGTATGAGAAGCGCGGGGGTCTTGAGGAGCCGTTTCATGGTTCTGCGGTAAGCCCTTTCCAGCCACTGGAAGACCGCGCCGGTGTCCTCCTTTTCCGCATCCCGGCGGCGCAGGAAATGCTCGGCGATCAGAGGGATGGCGAGCCAGGCCAGGAGAAAGGAGATCACGAGGCTGCTGGCCATGGTGAGGGAGAGGGCCTTGAAAAAGGCGCCGGTCACACCGCTCAAAAAGGCCAAGGGGGCGAAGATAATGATAGTGGCGGCCGACGATCCGGTAAGGGGCCGGGTGAACACAATGGCCGCCTGGCGCACGGTAAGCCCCACGTCCCCTTTCCGCTCCCGCAGACGTTTGATGATCTGTTCGATCATCACAATAGCGTCATCGACGATGAGCCCCACGGCCGCGGCCATGCCCCCCAGGGTCATGATATTGAAGCTCATGTGGAGCACATGGAGAAGGAGCACCGTACTGGCCAGCACCGCAGGAACCACCAGGATGGCCACCAGGGTGATCTTGAAGCTGCGCAAAAAGACCAAAAGGACCAGGGCCGCCAGGGCCACGCCGATGAGGATGGCATCGCGCACGCTGTTGGCCGACTCGGTGATCAACTGGCTCTGATCGTACCAGTTGGCGATATGCACGCCTTTCGGAATCTTGTCGCGGTAGGCGTGGAGCCGCTCTTGAATGTTCTTGACGATCTGAACCGTGTTTCCCCCCGGCTGCTGATACACCTGCACCAGCACGGCGTCGTGGCCGTCCGCGGTCACCCGGAGCCACTGGGGCGTCGAGGCGGGGTAGACATGCGCGATATCCTCCAGCCGCACCAGACCGTTTTCACCGCTGCGCAGCACGGTGTTCCGGATCTGCCGGAGGGAATGGATCCGGGTGTCGGAGAGGAGGAGGTAGAGCTTGTATTGATCTTCGAGCCGACCCACGGCCTGAAGCACGTTGCTGGCCGAGATGGCCTGCGCCACGTCGGCAAAGGTCAAGCCGTAGGCGGCCAGCCGGTCCGGGTCCAACTCCACGCGATACTCGGCCGCCTCGCCCCCCATGGCCGTCACCCGGGCCACCCCCTCGGTGGCGGAAAGGAGCGGAATCAGTTCATACTGGGCCAGATCCCTCAGTGCGATCAGGTTTTTGCTGTCCGAGGTCAGGCTGTAGGCGGCCACCGGGAAGACCGTGGGGTCCATGCGCCGGACCGTAAAAGCGGTTCCGGCCGGGAGGGCCGGGAGGACCTGATTGACTGCGGATTCCACCTGCAGCATGGCGGCCACCATATCGTTCCCCCATTGGAAATTGATGGACAGCTCGGCGCTGCCCCGGCTGGTGGTGGAACGGATCCCCACCACCCCCGGCACGGAGCGCACCGCCTGCTCCACCGGCCGCGTCACGCTGATGACCATCTGATCCGCCGGACGGTCTCCGGCATCCAGGGAGACCACTACCCGGGGGAAATCCACGCGGGGGAAGAGGGCCACCGGCAGCTTGAGCCCTGCGAATACACCCGCCAGGGCCAGCATGGCCACCAGAAACAGGATGGACCGGCGGTGTGTCGCACTCCAGTGGGCCATATCCATGGCTAACGGCTCTCCCGCACGGCCATCCCGTCCCGAAGTTCGTAATTCCCGCTTACCACCACCTGTTGCCCCGCCTTCACCCCGCTGAGGATTTCGATCCATCCGTTTTGCAAAACCCCTGTCCGGACGGTGATGCGTCGGGCCCTCCCCTGCACCACTGAAAAGAGATAAGCCTCCCGACCGTCGCGCAAGACCGCGCTGCGGGGTATCAGAATCCCGGTGTGGGCCTCTCGCAGGATGTCCGCGGTCAGATAGCTCCCGATGACGAACTGCTGGGCGTTTTCAGGAGGGATGGGGGCCAGGACGTCCACCAGGCCGGTCCGGGGATTGATCATGGCGTGGATGTCGGTCAACCGGCTGGCCGCGGTCGTATCGGACGCGAATACCGAGTGGAGTCTCACCGGGGTGCCCGTCCGAAGCCCGGGGAGGTCCTCCGGCTCAACCCCCAGGACAGCGATCAGGCGGTTGCTGCCGGCAATGGCCAGGGCCGCGGTGTCGGCCTGCACCCGGTCCCCCCGGGAGATGGTAAGGGCGGTGACGATGCCGTCGATGGGCGCCCTCAGGGTCTGGGCCGCCTTGTTGGCCCCCTGGGCCTGCATGGCTCTGAGACTGCTTTTGGCGTCCGCCAGGGCCTTTCGGGCCGTGTCCACCTGGGAACGGGTGGCCAGATGTTCCTTCAGGAGCTGCTCCTGGCGCTTCAGTTCCCGGGCCGCATAGTCCACCGCATCCCGGGCCTGGAGGTACTGGTTGTACGCATCGGGGGCAGCCTGCATCTCGAACAGGGCCTCCCCCCGCTTCACACGCTGCCCGAGACGCACCGCCACGCGCGTGATCAGGCCTGCATGGGAGAGCGATATGGTTTGCACCGCATCCGGGTCCGGCTGCACACGGCCGTAAACCGTCAGTACGTCATGGATCGTCTGTTCTTCGGCAGTCGATGTCTGAACCGCTGTGGAAGGAGGCTCGGCCCAGGCAAAAGCGCCCGGTATGAAAAAGGCCAGCCCCAGGATAATGGTCCATGTATTTTTCATTTGTCGTTTTCTCCCTGGTGGGGCTTGTGTGCAGCGGTCGGCGACGCCTGTCCGGCCGATGCTGAGGGCATGGCCAGGAGGGTTTGAAGGGCGACTGCGGTCTCCCACTGGTTCTGGTCCAACTGGATCCGCTCCAGGCGCTTGTTGATCCAGGTCATCTCCATGTTGAGAAAGGTCAGGGCATCGATATCGTTCCGCTGGTAGGCCCCTCGGGCCTGTTTTACAAACCGGCCCAGATCCGGCAGGTATTCGTCCAGACGGGCCCGCTGATTCGCTATGATGCCCTGAAGCCGGTAGAGTTTGTCGATGTTCACCCGGGTTTGATCGAGACGGGCCTGATACTCGGCCCGCAATTGCTCCCGGGTGGCCCGCTCCACGGCAATGGCCCCCCGGCTCCCCGAAAACAGAGGCAGGGTGAGGCCGATGGTAAAGCCGCCCGTATCCACGCTGCTGGTGTCCCGGGCCCTGCTGATCCCAATGCTCACCGATGGAAACTGCGACAAGATAGCCGCCCGAACCTTGGCCTCCTGGTTCTGGTAGCCTGCCTTGAGGGCCAGGAGATCCGGCCGGTGTTGGGACACTTCCGTCAATCGGGTGTCAAGGACCGACCGCGCCATGAGCGGGGCCGAAGACGGTGTCTTTATGGGGAGCGGGACCTCGGGCGAGAGGCCCAGGAGGAGATGGAGGGCGTGGGCCGTGTTGTTGTGGGTCTGCTCCAGTTGATTGATCTGGCTCAGGGAATCGAGCAGGGCCGTGAGATCGGTGCCGGTGACGTCAAGGGTCAGATCGCCCTGTTTCAGGGCCTTTTGGGATCGGCGGTAGCGCTTCTTATAAAGATCGCGCATTTGCCGGAGCAACTGGAGCTGCCGGGCCTCCTCCACCCATCGGATGGCCAGGGTGCGGGCCTGCTGGCTCACCTGCCAGGCCTCCCACAAGAGCTGCAGGGTTACCTGTTCTCTGGCCGCGCGCTCGCTTTCCACCCGGGCCCCCCGGTTGATCAGGGGGATGATGTCATATGACAGGCCCAGCCCGTAGGCATTCACCAGTCCGGCATCGCTGCCCATGGGGTAATCCAGCCCCGCGGAGAGCTGCGGATCTGGGAGGAGCCCTGCCGAATAGAGCTGTGCCCCGGCCACGCCCAGCCTTTTTTGTTTGGCCTTGAGATCCGGATTGTTGCGGACCGCCAGCGAAGCCACCTGGTCGAGGGTCAGCCCCTTTTTCTTGGGCCGTTCGGATTCGCCGGCAGGCCCTGCCGGTTCAATGGACGGTGTTAAACTGAACCCCTGGGGCAGCGGGTTCGGTGAATAGCTGGCACAACCTCCCATTAACACCAGGCTGCCCATAAGAATTCCCGTTATAGGAAGGAGCCTGAACTTGTGGTTTCGGTTTGTCACGGCGTTTTCCGCCAGGTTATTATGGTAAGACATCTCAATGTACCAAAGATTTTCTATTTGTTACAGCCATTTTCTCTGCGATTGCAGGATAACGCCCGTAAAATAAGGTGTCTTCAATAAGCTTGGAAAACAGGGATTCCGGGAACCGATGCCGCCACCATGAGGATGAACTCCGATACCCCTCAAGGAATGACGGTTCGGGGTCCATCCGTCGCATGGCTATCAGTGCGTTCTAACGGTCGGTGTCGTTCACTTCACCCGCATCGTCCCGACCGGTCGGCCCATGATCATCGTTATCTTCGGGATCTTTTTCCATGGCCAGGACTTTCCCGGTGCCGGCATCCACCTTCACATCCATGATGGTTTTGGACGGCGTCACCACCTCTACGCCGTACACGAGAAAGCCGTCTTCGTCTTCCAGCTCCGTCTTGAGGATCCGGCCTTGGACGGCCCCTAGGGCTGCCTGCATCGCCTGATCCGTTTTGATCCGGGCCATGGCCGGAAAATCCGCTTCCACCTGATTTTCGATCCGGATGGTGCCCTCACGGACATCCCCGCCGTCTGATTTGGCGAAGCCCACTCCGACCACAACAAGGGCACCCATAATAGCGCCGCTGCCAACCTTAACGATCCAATGACATTTCATGAATCAACCTCCTATCTTGACAATTTTTGTGTTCTACATGGAAAGGCGCCGATCGTCTCTCCAGTGCGTTTGCGACCCATGATAAGCGGTGATCATGAAGAAAGAATGAAGCGCGATGCAAAAGTTAGAAATGTCAAGGAGTGCTTGTGAAACGGACGCCTAAAGAATGGGAGGGATTTTCGATCAGTAAGCAGAGCCGCGATG
>JARRPY010000137.1:0-7466 GCA_037382425.1 Deltaproteobacteria bacterium | reverse complement strand
GGGGTGTGGTCCCGGATATCCTGGTGATCTCGAAAGCCCTGTCCGGCGGCTTCATCCCGGTGGGGGCCATTATCACGCGGCGGGAGATCCATTCCGGTATATTCTGCAGCATGGATCGCTGTTTTGCGCACTCCAATACCTTCGGACAGAATGACCTGGCCATGGCCGCCGGTCTCGCCACGCTTCATGTGCTCAAGGAGGAACGACTCATCGAGCACGCGGCAGACATGGGGGCGTATCTCATGAACGGGCTGAAGGACCTGGCGGATCGCTACGAAATGCTCGGCGAGATCCGGGGAAAGGGCCTCATGATCGGTCTTCAATTCAATGAACCTCAATCCTTTACGCTTAAAAATCGCTGGCGTCTGCTCCACAAAATGAATGAGGACCTATTCTGTCAGATCATCACCATGCCCCTAATGCAGAAGCACCATATCCTGACCCAGGTGGCCGGCCACGGGCTGGACACGGTCAAGATTCTTCCCCCTCTCGTCATCGAAAAGGCGGACGCGGACTATTTCCTGGAGGCCATGGATGCGGTATTGAAAAGTGCCCACCGATTTGCCGGGACGTCCTGGAAGACCGTCATGAATCTGGGATTTCGGACCGCAAGAACCGCATGAGTTTGCTGAACGACATCCAGGAAGGACTCCTACGGTCCATCTGGCGTCTGGTGTCCGCCCATGCCGGGATGGTTATCGGGATCGGTCTGTTCCTGGCCCTCCTGTCGGCCGGTGTGTCCGCTCTTTTTTTGGACTTAAACAGCGACCAGGATAAACTGGTTTCTCCAGACACCCCTTTTCACAAGCGGTATTTGAAGCACCTCAAAAACTTTGGGGATCAGGAGTACCTCTACGTGGTGATCAAGACCGGCGGAACAGAAGAAGGCAAACGCCGGGCCATTGCCTTTGCCGAAGACCTCAATCGACGCCTCCTTAAGCATCCAAAACTGATTCAGGCCATCTACTTCCGCATGTCTCCGGCCGACCTGGGAAACGGCGCCCTCCTGTTCGCCTCCCCAAAGGAGGCCGAAGCTCTGAGCAAAACCATTCGCTTCCTTGCCCCATACATGGAGGCTTGGTCCCGGAACGGGTCCCTGGCCGGTTTCATCAGCAGCCTAGCGCAAGTCCTCGGCGGAGAAGGGGCCGCTTCCCCTGAGGTGGATCCGGCGGTTATGGAGAAGGCCCTCAAGGGACTGGATGGATTTCTTAGAAACATGAATGGTGTCCTCAGGGGAGATGAACCCCATGGTTCCGTGCTGGATCTGTCTCATGAAGGAAATGAGTACTTTTTCAGTTCCTCCGGGAAATTGCTGGTCATGCGGGTGTTGCCGGTCAAGGACTTCGGGACTATGGACGTGATCGCAAAACCTCTCCAGATGGTGCGTCGTGCGTTGGACGCCACCCGCGTGAAGTACCCCGAGGTGGAAGCGGGCCTCACCGGAAGGCCGGTGCTCCAGGCCGATGAAATGGACACCACGAATCGGGACATGACCCGGGCCGCCCTGATCGCCGTGGTCCTGGTGGCGGTCGTCTTCATGTTGGTCCTGCACGGATGGTTGAGACCCCTTTTCCTTTTGATTGCACTGATGATGGCCACGGCCTGGAGCTTCGGCTTTGCCACCGTGGCAGTGGGGGAACTGAATCTCCTTTCCATTGTGTTCGCCCTGGTCCTGGTGGGCATCGGCGTGGATTTCGGGGTGCACATCATCATGCGATACGTGGAAGCCGACAAAGAGGGGGCGTCTGTTGATGAGGCGGTGCGCACATCGATTTTCAGAACCGGCCCCGGCATTATCATGGGGGCGCTCACCTCGGTTTGCGCGTTTTATACGGTTTTGGGATCGAATTTCGTGGGGCTGGCCGAGCTGGGACTGATCGGGGGAACCGGTATCCTGCTCTGTCTTTTGTCCATGTTGACCGTGCTCCCTGCCATGCTGCTGATTGCGGGCAGAAGGACCCTTTTTCCGTCATCCGTTCCCAGAATAACCGCCCTCCCATTTTTGGCCAACCTTTCCAAGCGGCCTGGCTGGGCCATTTTGATCCTTCTCGCCGTCACCCTGGCCGGGCTGCCGGGGCTGTTCAAAGTCCGTTTCAACTACAACCTGCTCAAACTTCAGGCCAGGGGACTCCAATCCGTCGAATATGAAAGAATTCTGATCGACACCTCGGATGAATCCACGTGGTATGCCATCGTGACCGCCGATGACCTAAAAGGGGTGGTCCGGTTGACCCGGTCGCTGGAGACGCTCCCCTCGGTGGGAAAGGTGGAGAGCATCTTGGATTTCATCCCCAAAGACCAGGCCCGCAAACGGGCCATTTATGAAAAGGCGGCCGAAACACTGGATCGGATATCCCTCCAAAAAATTCCCCATGCCGAGCCGGGTGCCGACCGGCTTCTCCCGGCCCTGTCCAGGCTTTCCGCGGCCCTGGACGGATTGGCTGAAAAGCTGTTTGCGGCCGGGGCCGGACCGGAGATCGTGTGGATCGACAAAGATCAACGCCGTATTGGCGCCACCATCGACCTGCTCAAGGAGGACCCGGAAAAGGCGACGCGCCTTAGGGCCTTCAGGAACGGGCTGGTGCGAGACTTAAGACGGTCGGTCGAGCAGTTGCGGACATGGCTAAGCGCCGAGCCGGTCACGCCGGCCGATCTCCCGGCCCATTTGAAGGACCTCTATGTGGGAAAAGACGGATCCTTTCAGATTAAGGTGACCCCCAAGGGGGATGTTTGGGACTTCGATACACTGGATCATTTCGTGTCCCAACTCCGGAAAGTGGATCCCGAGGTGAGCGGGGTTCCGGTGGGCGTCCTGGAGTCGGCCCGGCTCATGCACCGGACATTCCTTGTGGCTGCGGGTTTGACCATTTTGTTGATATCCGTTATCCTATGGGTTTACTGGCGTTCTTTTCCGGCGGTCATTCTGACCCTGCTTCCTCTCGGAGCAAGCATGCTGTGGCTCCTGGAGGCCATGGGGTGGTTCGGGGTCGACTTTAACCTGGCCAACTTTTTCGCCATACCGATCCTCATTGCCATCGGCGTGGACGGGGGGATTCACCTGCTGGGCCGCTGGGGAGAAATCCGTTTCATGGCCAAGGCCATGCCTGAGAAGAAAGCCGAGCTGTTTCACACCAGTACCCCCACGGCCGTGGCCCTGAGCTTCGTCACGACCATGATCGGCTTCGGGGGCCTCCTCTTCGCGCATCACCGGGGGCTGGCCAGCCTGGGTTGGGTGATGGTGATCGGGTCCCTGATGGGCATGCTGGCCTGCCTGCTGGTGCTGCCCCCGGCACTGAAACTGATGCGCCGACGATGAATGCCAAGAATTTTAAACAGGGGGAAACAAAGGAAACAAAGAACAGAATTTTTGTTTTTAAAACCTTCGTTCCCTTCTTTGTCTTTTGTAAATGATTTTTTTCATGTTGATCAAAATGACGTTCAAAACAAGATCTGCCATATGTTTTCTCGCTGCCACCGTTGTGATCTCATGGGGTGCCGTGGCCATGGCCGCCGATTCGTTTGATTTTGCAGTGATCCAGCCGGGTCAACCCGGGACCTCCAAGGAGGCCCAGCCGGTCATGGATGCCTTGGCCGCCTACATCCAAAAACAGATGGGTAAGGATGCGGCCGTTAAGGGGACCTATTTCAACCATCCCGGTCCGGCGCTTGACTTTCTGAATCAAACCCCCCCGGCATGGGGAATCGTCCGTTTGGGTTTCTATTCAGCACACGCCCGCCTGTTTCATATGACGGCTTTGGCCTCGACCCGGCCGGGGGGGCACCCCAAAGATATCTGGCGACTGATCGTTCCGGGCCAGGGGCCGAAGGATTGGAAGACCTTGACGGGAAAGGTGATGGGAAATATGCTTTTTGAACCGGACGCGGCGTCGTGTCTCTTGTTCGGCCTTCCTGCCGCCCGACTCCCGTTTCGTCTGGAAGGGACATTTCGACCCCTTCGCTCTCTGAGAGAGGTGATGAGGGGTAAACTTGCGGGGGCGGTGCTGGACCGATTGCAATATGAGGCGGTCCAGGCATTGCCGCTGGGCAAAGACATCGCCGTTGCCCACACCTCTTCCGACCTCCCCACAAGCCCGGTGGTTTGGTTCGGAAAGACGGATGAAAGGGCCGGGAATTTGCGCGCCATACTCCTTAAAATGAAAAGGGATCACGATGCCCAAACCCTCCTTAAGCTCCTTCAAACCGATGGATTTGCACCGGCAGACCCGGACCTGCCCAACTTCAGGCAGACGGGGGAAGGAACGCCCTGCTTTCATTAGCCTGCTCGTTATGATATGGATGCTCGGCGCGTGCGGTCATATGACCGGGATCCAGCCGCTCTCGGCGCATGCCCCCACCGATGGTTCTGTTCAGGAACGCACGTTCCCCATATGTGCCCCGTGCGCCCGCGACCAGGCCAGTAAATGGGCAAAAAGAGCGGCATCAGATATGTGGTCGGGGCTCAAAGCGGCCAACTGTTATGCGTATCTCGTTGCCGAACAGCCGGACAGGGCATCGAAGCTAAAGGATGCGCAAAGGGGGCGTAAACTGGCCCGAGAGATGGTGGCCCGGCACCCGAAGAGCGGTCTGGCCCATTACCTGTACGCGTATCTGACCGGATTGGAAGCCGAAAATGATCCCTTGCACGGGCTTGAATGGGTGCCTGTCATTGAGCGAGAGGCCCGTCTGGCCGCGGATCTGAATCCCGGAATCGATCACGGCGGGCCTGATCGCATGCTGGGAGAACTGTATCTCAAGGCCCCGGCTTTTCCCATGAGTGTGGGAGATCCGGCGAGGAGCGTCGCGCACTTTAAAAAGGCCCTTGAGCAAGCCCCTGAGTTTAAGGAAAACCGCCTGGGGCTGGTGGAGGCCCTCCTGGCCGATGATAAGCGGGATCAGGCCTGCCATGAACTCCAAAAGCTCTGGGCCCAGATGCGGCCCAATGCCGAAATGACCCCGCCATGGGAGAAGGCGCTGGGGCTCATGGAGGCGTTGTGCAAGCAGTTGGAACATCATGAATAACCCTCGTTATTTATATGCTCGTCTGTAAATTTCAGCCAAATGTGAGGAATTGACCGTGGGGATACCCGCCATTCAAAAGGCGCGGATCGGCGCCTATATCCTAAAAAATCGGCTCAGCCGTAACGGGCGATTCCCGCTGGTGCTGATGCTGGAACCCATGTTTCGGTGCAATCTTAAGTGCAAGGGGTGCGGGAAAATTGATTATCCGCGGGAGGTCCTCGATCGGACCTTGGACGTGGATGCGTGCGTGGCGGCAGCCGAGGAGTGCGGGGCCCCGGTGGTTTCCATTGCGGGCGGGGAACCGCTCCTTCACCCGGACATCGCCCATATCGCCCGCTCCCTTGCCGAACGAAAACGCTTCGTCTACCTCTGTACCAATGCCCTTTTGGTGGAACGACGGCTGAATGAATTTGATCCCTCTCCATATCTGACATTTAACATCCACCTGGATGGGCTGAAAGCGCGTCACGATGAGCGGGTGGGCCGCAGCGGTGTCTTTGAGCGGGCGGTCTCCGCCATCAAAGAGTTGGTGTCCTCGGGATTCCGAGTGACCACCAATACGACGCTCTTTCGGGGTGAGACGGTGGACGGTGCCTGCCGCCTGTTCGATTTTTTGACCTCCCTCCAGGTGGAAGCCATGACCGTGGCCTCGGCCTTTGGGTATCCCAATGCGTCGGATCAGGAAGGATTCTTTACCCGGGATCAGGCCAGGGCATTGTTTCGAGCGGTCCTGTCTGCTGCCCAAGGGAGGAAGTGGACCTTCAATCACAGCACCCTTTATCTCGATTTTCTGGCGGGTAATCAGGCCTATGACTGCATCCCCTGGGCCAATCCCACCCGCAATATTTTCGGATGGCAAAAACCCTGTTATCTGTTGAACGACGGGTATGAACCCACCTTTGAGAAGTTGTTGGCAAATACCGATTGGGCCCGCTACGGGGTGGGACGCGATCCCCGGTGCACCCACTGTATGCTTCACTGCGGTTTTGAACCGACCGCGGTGATGGATTCGGCAAAACATCCCCTCAAGGCCTTGAAAATCGGCCTAAGAGGCATAAGAATATAAGTCAGGTGTTGTGCTCTCATTCTATGGCAATTCTTTGAGATCTTGGATCGTTGTCATGGGACAGATATACCGATGGGAATTCAGAAGTCAGAATTCAGCCTCCGGCCCGGAGGGCCTACGCCCCGGCGGGGAGCCAGAATAAGGGTGAACTGTCACGCTCTTATTAATTCAAGGAGACTTAAGCGATGATGAATAACAGAGAACCCGAAGGCATGCACTATGAGGGGAACTGCATCCGGCCGCCCAGCGAAGCCTACAGCATCCTTCTTCAGGTGACGGTGGGATGCAGCCACAACAAGTGCACGTTCTGCGGCACGTACTCGGATAAGAGATTCAGGATAAAGGATGACGAGACCATCCTGAACGATATCTTGTTTGCGTCCAAATATATGAAACGGCAGGATCGGGTGTTCCTCATGGATGGAGACGCCCTGATTATTCCTCAGAAGCGTCTCATGTGGATCCTGGATCAGATCCGGACCCATCTCCCCTGGGTCAGGCGGGTGGGGGCCTATGCCAATGCCAAGAGCATCAAGATGAAGACCCTCGAGGAGTTGAAAGCCCTCAAAGAAAATGGGCTGGGGATTCTGTATCTCGGGGTGGAAACCGGGGACGAGTCCCTGCTGAAAAAGATCAGAAAGGGGGCCAGCCCCCAGCATCTCATCCGGATGGGGAGGAAGGTCCGGGAGGCGGGGATTAAGCTGTCGGTCACCGTGTTACTGGGGATCGGCGGCATCGAAGGATCGTTTCAACACGCCAAGGCCACCGGCGAGTTGTTGAGCGCCATGGATCCCAATTACGTGGGGGCCCTGACGGTCATGCTCATTCCCGGAACCCCCCTTCACGATGAATGGGCTGCCGGGACCTTTCGCCTGCCCGACTAGCGGGGAGGAAAAAAGGAGGCTTTGGACCAGATTGACCGTGCGCTGAATGGGGAGGTCGGGTTGCGGCCCGAGTGGATGCGGGCCCTGTAATCGGGTTTCAGGTGTCGGGTGTCGGGTTTCAGAGAGAAGCTGTCGGGGTTGCACTGTGCCGGAAGCCGTCAGCCAAAGATGGCGTCCACAAATTCCTGGGGATGAAAGGGCCTCAGGTCATCCATTCTTTCACCGATACCGATAAACCGGATGGGGATGCCCAACTGATGAGAGATTCCCACCACAATACCTCCTTTGGCGGTGCCGTCCAGTTTGGTCAGAATGATATCGGTGATATGGAGGGCGTCATTGAAGAGTTCGGCCTGTGAAATGGCATTCTGTCCGGTGGTGGCGTCCAAGACCAGCCAGACCTCGTGAGGGGCTCCCGGTATTTTCCTGCCGATGACGCGATGAATCTTCCGTAGTTCGTCCATGAGATTCACCTGGGTATGCAGGCGCCCCGCCGT
>JARRPY010000136.1:0-7497 GCA_037382425.1 Deltaproteobacteria bacterium | reverse complement strand
CCGTCGCCCAGGCCGTTTTCCCGGACAAACTGAATAATCTTTTTACTGAATTGGGCGGCGAACGCAAATTCCGGGTGTTTCAGGGTGTTTAAGGAGACGGCCGCCGAAGGGATACCCAGGAAGGCCCCTTCGGTGGCCGCGGATACGGTGCCCGAATAAAGGATATTCACCCCCACATTGGCCCCCACATTGATGCCCGACAGCACCATATCCGGGGGGCCATCCAGCAGCTCCTGGCAGGCGATCTTGACACAATCGGCCGGGGTGCCGTTGACCGCAAACCCATAGAATTTTCCGCTTCTTCTCACCGACTTGACCCGTATGGGGGAAAGGAGGGTGATGGCATGACCCACCGCGCTCATTTCCGACTCGGGCGCCACGATGTGTATCTGATAATCGGTCTTGAGCGCCTGATACAGGGCAAAGAGTCCGGGTGCGTAGATGCCGTCGTCATTGGTCAAAAGGATTTTCATAACCCGCAATAAGGCCCTCTCTTCTCAAATACAGTTCCGTATGATACGTAACTCCCCATTCCCACGCCATGGCGTGGTCATTTAAGGCGCAACGTCCGCTGAGGCGGGGGATTAGAGCGGAAAGGGCCCGGGGCAGTTTTTAAATCACGCTTCAAACGCCTCATCCCACATCCACAATGGGCCTTACCTCGGTGATCTTAAAGCGGACGGCCGCATGGATCATCTGCGCCGCCTGTTTCCCGGCCACTTTTGAGATATTCTCTTTGATCTGATCGTAAAAGCCTCCTCCGGTTTCAATATCCAGGGCCTCCAAGTAAACGCGGGCACCCTTCCAGTCCATGACCGTTTCGCCCGGTTCCATGACGATGAAAACCGCTTTGGGGTTTTCCCTGAGATACCGGAAACTGCGGTTTTCTCCGATCCCCATGACCACCGTATTCTCATCGATCATCTGAGGGGAACCGAACACCGCCACATTGACATCGCCTCGGGCGTTGGATGTACTGAGCGACCCGATTCTCGGCGCTTTATTGAAAATGGCCATCAGTTTCTGTCGATCCATACACTATCCTCCCTGTATCAATTCATTTCGAGACCTCATTTCGTCCTTGTGCCAAAACCTGGTCTTTTAAAGCCTACACGCCCCGGAGATCTTTTTCAACCATTTGCCCCAAAAACCTCTCATTGATGTTTGCCCGGTATTTGTGTATTCTGCCAAACCGGTATCGGATCGCAAAAACCGTAACGAAAAACCCCAAGGAGCGAAAATGTTCAACCATTTAAAAGCCTTTTTTGAAAAGCGAAATGCCAACGGTTCAACTACTCGGGATAGTGCGTCACCAGATGACATTCGAATGGCCACCTGCGCCCTCCTTTTGGAGATATCCCATGTCGACGGGAAATTTAGCGAGACGGAAAAAGACCTGATTATGGACATTTTCCAAAGGAAGTACGGTCTTGATCAAGGCAAAGCCGTCAGCCTGATGGAAGCCGCGCGTGCGGAATTGGAGGAAAGCATCGATTTGTGGCAATTCACCAACCTTATCAACCAAAATTACTCTATTGAGGAAAAAATCGGCGTCATTGAGATGGTTTGGCGGATCGCCTACAGTGATCACGTACTGGACAAACACGAGGATTACCTGCTTCATAAACTGGCCAGCCTCCTGCACCTCAGCCATGACAAACTGATCGATGCCAAGATGAAAATCCAAAAGGAAAATGCATGTGCCTGAATTCGTTGAAGCGAGACATTTGCTGTATTGAAGGCACCAAAGCGGTGATTTTGGTGGCCCCCCACGCATTCGACGGGGATATTGATCGGGGCATCGGAAAAGACGACGAAAACACCGGGACACTGGCAAGGGAGTTGGCGGGCCGGTATGGGTTTTATGCGGTGGTCAACGAGAGATACAAGCGGACGGGCCATCGGCATGAGCCGGATATGGAAGCGGGCTTCATCGACTGCAACCGGATCGATCAGGTCACTTCATTTTTGCGAGAACCGTTTTTGAGCCGGATCGTGTCCTTCAAAGAGGCCATTCTCCATGCAGGAAATGGGCGTCTGTTAATCGTCCACATCCACGGGGCCCACGACAGGAGTTTTGACGCGTACCAGACCAAGGTTCAGTGCCCGAAGGCTCCCGGCATCCTCATCGGATATGGGCAGGGAGAGGTGCCCGGAGGAAATCGATTCACCGCAGCGGAGACACTGGTGGACCTGCTGATCATCCATCTCTCGGGTCAAAACGGCAGCGGGATACCGGCAGTGAAGACCCATCCGGCCTATCCAAACTACTGCGGACGGAACCCAAACAACCTGAACCAGCTTTTCAGAGACGGCCCCTATAGAGATCCCAGGGTCCAATCCATCCAAATCGAAATCAAAAAGGCCTACAGACGACCCGCTCACCTGACCCAAACCGTTCTCGCGCTCGGCGCCGCCCTGTCCAAACTGGCGGACGATCATCTCGCCCGGCAAGCGCCCCATACCGTTCATGTCGTATGAAACCCCCTGTCCCCACAAGACGAGACACGATCTGGATTACGGATGCGGCCGCGGTAACGGCACTGGGCCGCACCATCGAGGACACATGGCAGGGCCTCATCAAATCCAAAACGGCCATTCGCCCTGTGGAACGGTTCAGGGCGGGGGGGTACAGGAGCGACGTTGCCGCCTGCATTCCGGATCTCGGGGCCGATGAAAGCGGATCTCGTTTAAGCGACCTTCTGAGGCGCCTGGTGTTACGCATGGGAGAGGTTCCTTCGGATGCACGGCTTATAACGGCCACCACCAAGGGCGGAATTGACGTGCTGGAACGATTCATTCGCAATCCGCCATCCAATGTCGAAAACGTGCTTCCCTCGGCAATAGACCGGCTGGCGGCCGACGTGTTTGGATTGAAAAGGCAAGCCTTTACCATTAGTGCCGCCTGTGCCTCATCGGCCATTGCCGTTTCCCAAGCCTGTGCGTTCATCCATGCCGGCGAGACAGATGCCGCACTGGTCTGTTGCGCGGATCTGGTGACCGAGTTTGTTTTTTCAGGGTTTTCCGCACTGGGCGCCCTTTCTCCGACCCCGTGCACCCCCTTTGACCGGGACCGGGAGGGATTGAGTCTAGGAGAAGGAGCGGCCGGCCTCCTCTTGATGCCTTCGGCACGCGCAAAGGCCGAAGGGAAACGATGTCTGGGAAGAATTCTTGGCTGGGGGAGCGGCTGTGATGCCTTTCATCTCACCACACCGGCCCCGGATGGCACCGGCCTGATCGCGGCCATGGACCGTGCCTTTGAACGTGCGAAACTGAGCAAAGATGCGGTTGGGGTCATCTGCGCACACGGCACGGGAACCGTGTCCAACGATGCCATGGAACTCACCGCCTATGACCATGTCTTCGGCCGTACATGGCCGCCTGTCTATTCCATGAAAGGGGCCGTCGGACACACCCTGGGAGCGGGGGGAGGCATCGAGGTGGCCATCGGCCTGAAGGCACTTTCTCAACACATCGCACCGCCAACAGTGGGGCTCTCTCACCCGGTGGAAGCGGCCCGAGGCCGGGTCACCACTCAAAACACACCTTTCGACGGCGATGTCCTCTTGAGCTGCAATTCCGGTTTTGGGGGCATCAACACGGCACTGATTGTTCAAAGGGGAGACGGATAGGGATGCCTTTTATTACCGGAGTGGGTTGGATCACGGCGGGCGGAATGGGCCGGGGACGGGAAACCCCCCAATTTGAAATGACAGCGGGCAAGGTGCGGCCCGTCACACGGGAATCGGTCATCGAGGGGGCCTTTGCACACTTCGGCCGTATGGATGCCTTCTCTAAATTGGGTTTCGGCGGCATCGCGCTGGCCCTTCGGGACGCCGACCTTCATGATTGGAAAGACAAACGTCCCATCGGCATGATCGCCTCCACGGTCTACGGCTGTCTTCAAACGGATATGGATTATGCAGATACCATGGCTCACGACGAAGGTCGGCTGGCCAGTCCCGCCCTCTTTTCTTATACGCTTCCCAACTGCTTTCTGGGGGAAGCCGCCTGGTATTTTGGAACCACCGGGCTGTCCTATGTGATCTATGATCCTGAGTTCGGCGGTCTCAACAGCTTGAGGACCGCGCTTCTCCACATCCGCTTGAATGAATTTGAAAAGGGAGTGGCGGGCATCGTGGATGATCCGCCCGTGGTCTCGGGCACCGCGTGTGCGATGCCGGGGGCGGCCTTTGTGGTGATCGAGGCGCACACCCATTCGGCAAGCAGGCCTTATGGGCGCATCGAACTGGGCCAAAACCACGAAATCCGTTTCAATGATCAACGGATAACACACTTTACGCATCTCGTAAAAATGTGCCTGAACGTCCTTCACGGCAAGGACAGGGGGAGCAATTAATTTGTTGCTTGCTTTTCTCAGCGTCTCTGTTTACCCCGTGAAACCTTTGCGTTTATGTTTCACCGGGGCGTTTCTGCGCGAAAACAAACTTTTTACGGGGGAATTAGATCTGCACCCATGACACGCTCTAAAACAGATCCACCCAAAACCGCCCTTGTCATCCCGGTCTACAACCATTCGGCCACCCTCAGGGAGGTGACGATAGGGGCGAGCAAATTCCACCACCCCGTCATCGTGGTGGACGACGGCAGTCTCGACCATCCGGGCAGGGCCGTTGAGGGACTTGATATACACATGGTTCGGCACCCCAGAAACATGGGCAAGGGCACGGCCATTTTAACCGGCACCCGAAAAGCACGCGATCTGGGGATGACCCATATCGTCACCCTGGACGCGGACGGGCAGCACGATCCCGGCGATATCCCCCTGTTCCTAACCGAGATGGCGGCCCATCCCTTCGCCATTGTCATCGGCAAACGGGATTTCAATCACAGTTCCGCTCCCGCATCCTCACGAGTGGGGCGCCACATTTCCAATTTCTGGTTTCTGGTGGAAACAGGACGATCCATCTCAGATGCCCAGAGCGGTTTTAGGGCCTATCCGATCCGGGTGCTCGAAATGCTCAAGCTCCGCGAGCAGCGGTATACCTTTGAAATCGAGGTCCTCGTCAAGGCCGCGTGGGCCGGTGTGCCCTTAAGGGAGGTGAACGTCTCCACCCATTATGCCCCGGGAGATCAACGCGTTTCGCACTTTCATCTGTTTAAGGACAATGTGAGGCTCAGCTTTCTAAATGCCAGGCTCTTTATGAGGGCGCTGATCACCATTCCCCACAAAAAACGACTGAAAAGGAGGAACCGCTGATATGCGGATCGCACTGGTCCATCCGGCCGGATCCAACTGGGTCCCCGGCAAAAAGGACGTTACGGCAACGGCCAACCGGATGGCCCCGCTGGGCCTCCTCTCCATTGCCGCATATCTCGAAGAGCGGGGACATACGGTTTATGTTCACGACTGCCTGGGCCCTAGGGCACCCAAAACAAACAGAGAAAATGCCGAGATCATCCTGAACCGCCGACCGCATATGGTGGGGATATCCGCAACCACATCCGCTTTTCTGGACGGGGTGGATCTGGCCGCCCGCATCAAAACCGTTCACCCGGACACAAAGACCGTATGCGGCGGCGTCCATGTCTCGGCCATGGGGGCCGGGCTTCTGGATCAATTCGAGCCCATCGACTACCTGATCATGGGCGAGGGGGAGGCCGCCATGGCGGAACTGGCCTCGGGCGGGAATCCCGAAGCCATCCTGGGGCTCTGCCACAGGGACCAGGGCAAAGGCGTCGCCAACCCGCCTCGCCCGCCGATCCAGGATCTGGATGACCTCCCCTTTCCGGCTTACGAAAAGCTGGACGGATTTCCCAAAGGGTACCATCTACCGCTGTTCAGTTATATCCTCACGCCGGGGGCCACGATGATCACCAGTCGGGGATGCCCGTATCAATGCTCTTTCTGTGACCGGTCGGTGTTCAAGCGGGACTATCGGTACAATTCCGCCCGTTACATCTATGAGCACATGAGATATCTGAGAAAACGCTTCGGCGTGCGGCATCTCAACATCTACGACGACCTCTTCACGGCCCATCGCGAGCGCATCACCGAACTCTGCCGCCTTCTCGTAAGCCGCCCCCTGGGGATGCAGTTTAACTGTGCGGTCCGGGCAGGGCACTGCGACGACGAGCTTTTGGAGATGCTCAAATCAGCCGGGTTCCTTCAGCTCTCCATCGGCATCGAGACCGGCGTCCCCGAACTCATGGAGACCCATAAGCCGGGGGTTCGCCTGGCCGAGATACAAGATACGGTGAAACGCATCCAGAAAAAAGGGCTCCGGGCAAAGGGCCTGTTCATGATGGGGCTTCCGGGAGAGACCGTGGAGACCATACAGCAGACCAGCGATTTCGCCCTCTCCCTGGGCCTGGACGACATGAACATGTCCAAGTTCACGCCCTTTTATGGGGCCCCGGTGTGGGCGTCCATCTTCGAGCAGGGGTCCTTTGACTATGACTGGCGGAAAATGAACTGCCTCAACTTCGTGTTCGTCCCCAAGGGGATCGACTCCAAGGAAGCCCTGGACGAACTCTACAACCGGCATGTCAAACGCTTCTACACGGATCCGGACTGGCGCAGAAAATTCAGGCGGCGCATCTGGGAGCACCGACACAGCCTGTGGTATTTTCTCATCCACCTCCCCGCCTTCCTCTCGGCCATGCGGACCTTTGAACCGCACGGGGATTGACCTCGATCCTGAAAAGCCATATCAGATTGCGATCTCTCAGAAAAGATTGACACCAAAACTTCCACACTGCCACCATAACCATCGTAGGATTACATTTTGGTGCGGTAAGCTCTCAAAAGGTTGGCAACCGTAACCTTCAAGAATTCCAGGTCACCATGAGGTCTCGATACCTTGGAGTGGAAATTTTCATGACATGTGTCATTTCCTAACATGACCTTATGTTGAATGGAAAAAAATATAAGGTCCCCGACCCTGTAAGGGGCTATACCCTTATGACATCTCCCCTCATGCTGTATAGAATGAAAAGCACCTCTTCCTTTTCTCGCTGGCCAATACCATTCTTATCCATGGCTTCAAGGACATCATCTAGTACAGCCATGAACTCAGCATGATAGATCGCAGCCACTCGATACGCGAAGTCTAAATATCGTTTTGCGTCAATATTTGCTCCAGCGCAGCCTGGTCAGGCGCAACAAAGGGTGACGAAGCTGGGACCCTCGCAATCCAATCTAAGAATTGTTCAGTTTTTCCCAAGGCCGGCGGGAGATGTCCGGAAAGAATTATTTTAGGGGCCATTTGATGGATGTTGTCCAGCGACCGGTTGAATACACTGGGTTCAACCATATGGACCCACGGACTGTCGCCGGTGGCCCATGTAACCATACCTTGAAAAAGCGCCTCCTGTTCCAGCTCCTCTACCTTCCTCACCGGAGATGGGATGACGGCACCAAAGCAATCGGCTGAAAAGAAGGCTTCCGATTTGTCGTCGTATATCCCAATGGTGGTCGGATTATCGAAAAGAGGCGGTCTCACAGCCATCAAATTCCGGTCCCCTACATTGATA
>JARRPY010000135.1:7084-7969 GCA_037382425.1 Deltaproteobacteria bacterium | reverse complement strand
CCGAAGCAGGACCCGTTCCTCGACAAACCTGAGGAGTTTGACCTGCATGGTGGTGGGCATTTCGCTGATCTCGTCGAGAAAGATGGTCCCGTTATGGGCGGCTTCCAGGAGGCCGACCTTCGTTTCGTTGGCCCCAGTAAAGGCCCCCTTTTCGTGGCCGAACAGCTCGTTCGTAATCAACTCCTCGGTGAAACCGCCGCAGTTAAAGGACACAAAAGGGCCTTCTTTTCTCTCACTTCTCCGGTGGAGAGCCCGCGCCACCATCTCCTTGCCGGTTCCGCTTTCCCCCTGAATCAACACATTGCAGTCGAGCGGTGCGACCTTCTCGATCAGCCGAAACACTTCCTGCATGGACTTGCTGTGCCCGACCATCTCCGCCGGCCGGTCCTTTGAGAAGAGGGCCTCTTTGAGAGCCTCTTTTTCTCGAACCAGGAGGACTTTTTCCATGGCCCGCTTGACCAAAAGTCGCAGGTCCGGCAGTTTCAACGGTTTCGTCACATAATGAAAGGCCCCGGCCCGAATCGCCTCGATGGCCGAATCCACGGAGCCGTATCCGGTGATAAGGATCACCTCTGTCTGTGGATGATGCGTTCGGATGTGCTTCAGCACCTCCAGGCCATCCAGCCCCGGAAGCCGGAGGTCGCAGAGCACCAGATCGAAATTCTTCTGTTCGAAGGCCTTCAGACCCGACTCGGCGTCCTTAAAGGTGTCTACAACATAGCCCTCCTTGGACAGGCCGCGTTTGATTTCTCTGCAAACGATCGGTTCGTCATCGATAACGGCAATCTTGAGTTGATCCATACCTATCCCTGTTTGAGCTCGCTCCCGCCGAGGGGAAGGAAAATGGAAAAACGCGTCCCCCGTCCGGGCTGACTATCCAACTCC
>JARRPY010000135.1:0-7078 GCA_037382425.1 Deltaproteobacteria bacterium | reverse complement strand
TGGTGGTGAAAAAGGGGTCGAAAACCCGTTCAATATATTCCGGCGGGATCCCTGGACCGTTGTCCAACACATCGATACGGACCTCACCTGGGGTATCCGCCCGCCTGACCACGGCCTTTAGCTCTCCGTCGGATTCCATGGCCTGAATGGCGTTCATGAATAGATTGAGGAGAACCTGCTGTAGACCGCCCTTGTCCATGCGAACCTTGGGGATTTCCGGCTGAATATCCTTAACGAACCGGATGTTTCTCAAGGTCATTTCATTACGGACGAGTCGACCGGTCTTTTCCACCACTTCACCAGAATCCACATCTTCCACCCGCGGGTGACTCGCCCTCGAGAATTCGAGAAGGTTCTTGACGATCTCACTGGTCCTATCGGCCTGGTCCATGGCTTCCTGATAGAGTTTCCGGCGTTCTTCGTCATCCATGGTATCGCCGTCTTCTATCAAGGATTCTAAAATCAGGGACATGTTGTTGACGGGATTGTTGATTTCGTGGGCGATTCCCGCGGTCAAGGTCCCGATGGAGGCGATCTTTCTCGATTGAATGAGCTGGTCCTGCCTTTTTTCCAATTCCTCCATCATCCGGTTAATGGCCGACACCAGGTGATGGATCTCGTTCTTGGAATGCCCGTAGGGGGTGATCCGCTGAAAATCACCCCGGGCCACCGCCTCTGACTCGCGGGTAATCCGGGCCAGCGGGCGGATCACCCGCTCACCGATAAAATACAACACGAACCCGGACAGGACCACGAGCATCAAAAGACCGATGAGGGGGAGGGGCATCATTTGCTGAAGGAGCCGGTCAATGGCGCGGCGTTCCGTGGTGACGAATTCATCGGCAACGAGAAGCAGGTTGTGTCCGGTACCCCGGATTTTGTTTTGCAGCGGGACGCAGTCCTTGGCTTCGCAGGAGGTCTCCCTTAACCGGGTCATCATGGCCGAGTATTCCCCGACATATTTGAGACACTGATCGTAGTTTTCACCGCCGATGGCCTCAATCAGGCCGTCTTTCTCCCGCCGAAGGAGGAGGGCCAGCCGGTTGGTATAGGTGACGTTTTCTTCATAGCTGAATTCCTGGCGGTAGAGGAAGTAGTTCTTCTCATACCGTCTCATTTCCAACAGCGCGCTGTTGAGTTCACCGGCCACTTCAAATAGCTGCATGGAACGCGACAGCTTCCGAAAAAACTGATAGTTGATGGCGATAATGCCCGCCATGAACGCGAAACAGACCAGGAAGGCGATGACGATCTGGGTGCGAATGGTCCTGCCGATGGGATGCATGGTATTGATTCCTTAATTAAAGCGTCCACGCCCGCAACTCACGATGCGGACGGAGGTGTTGAGATACGGTTCGGCCGCGAACGGTCCCCTTTCACATACACCATTGCCCTCGCACTGGCAAGAGGGAAACCCCACCTTCTGATTCATAGATGACCATGAATTGGACGCCCAGCTTCATCTTGACGTAGCGCGGCGCTTTGAGTAAGATCCCAGGGTTCCTCATGACCCCTAAGCGAGCAAAACCCTGCGACCTTTCCTTCCGAGAGGAGGCGCTTCGGAGGCTGAATCATTCGGAGCTGTGGACACTACTCGATCAATCGTAACTTAAGCCTCGCGTTTTATGGTATCTGAACACATCATCCTCCTATCGGGCGGCTCATTATCTGTCGGGATACTGGCCGTCCTCATGGTCATCCTACAGGCGATTTTCTTCCTGAGAAAACCTCGGTTCACCTGGTACGCCTGGGGTTCGGCCATCTCTTTTTCGGCCTTCCTTTATTCCTTCGGCATTTTCCTGGAATATAACACCCCCGCAGGTCCCCTAAACCGATTTGGGGGATTGATGGAATTTACGGCCATCGTCTGTGTGATTCATTGTGTATACGGATTTACATTCTCCTATATCGGCCTTCCGGCCAGACGATACCACTGGGTGGCCGGCATCTGCCACAGCCTTATTTTGATTCTTCTGTGGTTCACGCCGTGGGTGGTGGCGAAACGTTACGTTACGCGGTACTTCATCGACTCGAATGTCCCCTTCCTCGAATCGGCCCTGGGTCCACTGGGGCCCCTGTTTGAACTTTATGCCGCCATCGCCGGGCTCGTGGCCATTATTATCTGGATCCGATCCAGAAAATCCGTACCCAAGCATCGCACCGCATATCTTTTAGGCATTACCTTCTGGCTCTTGCTCGGTATTCATGACGGGCTGGTATCCCTTGGGATATCTCCATTTCAATACGTCATGGAATACGGTTTTTTGGGATTCGCCGTGGCCGTCTTGTGGGTCGTGTTCGACAACTATCTCGAGATCGCGGCAGAGGAAAAATACCGCACCATCACGGAATTCGCCAACGACTGCATTTCGATTATCCAAGACGGAGAGATCGTGTTCGCAAATCCGGCATGCGCGGAGCTGATGGGCGAGCCCATCGGAGATGGTGAGCCCAGGGCATTTCTGGATATCATAGACCCGAAAGACCGGCAAAAGGCCATCGGGCTCTACAAAATGCTCATGAATGGTGAGCCGGTTCCCACGCCTCACACGATCGGGATCCGGAGAGGGGACGGGGAGAGGAGGTCCACGGAAATCGCTTTCAGCCTTATTCATTACCGGAACCGGCCGGCCGTCCTGGCGGTCATGCGAGACGTGACGAAACAGGACCAAATCAACGAGGCCTTGCGCAAGAGCGAAGAGCGATTCCGAACCGTGGCAAACTTTACCTACGACTGGGAGTACTGGGTTTCCCCCGACGGGCGATACCTGTATGTGTCCCCGTCATGCAAACGCATCACAGGCTACGGTCCGGAGGCGTTTCGGGAGGATCCTGCACTCATGAAACGAATCATCCATCCGGACGACACTTCCATCGCATTCGAGCACCTGGATGAGGAACAGAAAGCAGACGACTTATCGCCCGTTGACTACCGCATTATTGCCTCCTGCGGAAAGACGCGCTGGATCAGTCACGTGTGTGTGCCGGTGTATGGCGACGACGGGGTGTACCTGGGAAGACGGGCCAGCAACCGGGACATCACACATCGCAAACGGGCTGAAGAGGCGCTCCTGGAAAGCGACACGAAGTTTCGCACGCTCTTTGATGAATCACCACAGGCCGTGGCGGTTACCGAAATTGAGGCCGGACAAATTGTGGACGTCAATCGAAAGTTCTGCGAGTTAACCGGATATGAAAAGAATGAGCTGATCGGAAAGACCACCATGGATATGGGTTTTTATTCACCGGAAGAACGGGCGCGGTTTATACGGGAAATGAGAGACGCGGGTGCAGTGAACGAGATGGAGATTGAGTTCACCGTTCGGGGTGGCACCAAGGTGTTTTCAGAGAGCTATGCCCGGCTGATTCACATATCGGGGAAACCGCATGTGCTCAGCATGTTCGTCGACATCACGGAGCAGCGCCGGCTGGAGTCTCACTTCCTGCATGCCCAGAAGATGGAGTCTGTGGGGCGTCTGGCCGGCGGAGTCGCGCACGATTTTAACAACATGCTGGGCGTGATCCTGGGCCGGGCCGAAATGGCGCTGATGGGGATGAAACCGGAGGATGATCGGTACAGGTACCTCCAGGAAATTCAGAAAGTGGCGGAACGCGCCGCCGAACTACCCCGTCAGCTCTTGGCCTTTGCACGGAAACAGAACATTGCCCCCGAGGTCCTCTACCTGAACGATACGGTTGAGGGGATGCTTAAGATGCTGCGGCGGCTCATCGGGGAAGACATTGATTTTACCTGGAGGCCCGGCGCCAATCTCTGGTTGGTGGAGATGGATCCATCTCAGGTCGACCAGATCCTGGCCAACCTCTGCGTCAATGCCCGGGATGCCATCTCAGGAGCGGGCACGGTCACCATAGAAACACAAAATGCGACCCTCGACCAGGCCTTTTGCGAAACGCATGCCGGCGCCGTGGAAGGTGAGTTTGTCATGCTCGCCGTCAGTGACAATGGATGCGGCATGGACAGGGAAATCCAAGACAAGGTTTTTGATCCCTTCTTCACCACCAAGGAGGTGGGTAAGGGCACAGGCCTTGGACTGTCCACTGTTTACGGCATCGTCAAACAGAATAACGGGTTCATCTACATATACAGCGAACCGACAAGAGGGACCACCGTCAAGACATTTATTCCCAGATATCGGGGCACGACTGACAAAGGGGCTCAACCCCGGCCCGTGCAGATTCCCCGAGGTCGCAACGAAACCATTCTACTGGTCGAAGATAACCCGGAGATTCTGGATTCGGTAAAGGACATGCTCGAAGAGCTGAACTATAAAGTGGTGGCGAAAGGAGGACCGGATGAGGCCCTCGAGTGGGTTGAGGAAGGTGAAGACCGAATCCACCTGGTTGTGACCGATGTGATCATGCCCGGAATGAACGGGAAAGCACTGGCCGAAAAGATCAGCGCCATCCGATCGGACACCCCCGTATTGTTCATGTCGGGGTACACCGCCGATGCCATCGCCCGTCACGGGGTACTGGAAAAGGGGGTCCACTTTCTCCAGAAGCCTTTCACTCTCATGGCCCTGGCAAAAAAGATCCGGGCGGTCCTGGATGAAGGCTGATTTCAGTCGTGATCCATCATCAAGAGGGGCCCATGCCCATTTCTACTTCACCAGCATCACGGGACAGGGCGCCAGGATCCCCACCTTGTAGCTGATGGTACCCCACCCCTGGGCCCGATCTTCCACATCGATTCGATGGGATTTCATGACAATCAGATCGATATGCCGCTCTTCCACAAACCGGAGGATCTCCTGGGCCCGGTTCCCGTAAATCACCTCCGGCAGAATGTCGACATCGGAACTCCTCACCTGCTCGATCATACGCTGAAGACCTTCGTGGGCCTTTTTTTCAAGGTTTTTATAAAAATCCGAAAACTCCTCGAACGTGGTGTTGGCAATGACCTCGATCACGTGGAGCAGGCTGATGGTTCCTCTGTCCATGGCGCAGAGTTTGACTGCGATGTCCAGCCCATGGTTCTCCTGACCGGATAAATCCGTCGGTACCAGAATATTCTTGAACATGGTCGTTATCTCCTGGAGTTGTTTATAGAGACTCGTGGAAAACCACTGTATCCTAAATGTAGACGGAAAAGGGGATCGGGTTCAATGGAAAAAATCAGTACCGGGTATCCTCAGCTTTTGGCCCGATTTTGATGGCTCTGCAATAAAAAAGAGGCCCCACCAAAGGGGCCTCTTTTGTTCATTTAATAGGGGGTTTAGTTTAGAACAATCCAGTCACCTTGCCGGTGGCGGTGTCCACATCCACGCGCCTGAAAGCGGGGTTGGAACTGGTGCCCGGCATCAGGCTGATAGTTCCTGCACAGGGGCAGAGGAACTTGGCACCCGAATAGATGAGCACGTCCCGCACGGTGAGGTTCCAGTCCTTGGGCACGCCCTTCTTGGTCACGTCGTCACTGAGGCTCAGATGGGTCTTGACCATCATGGTGGCGAAGTCATCATATTTGGGGTCACTCTCCAACATCTTGGCCTTGGCCTCTGCGTCCGCGGTCCAGGAAACCCCGGAAGCCCCGTAGACCTCTTTGGCGATCATGTCCACGCGGTCGCGAAGCTTCATCTCGATGGGATAGAGGTGCTTGAACTCATTGCCTTCCTCACAGGCTTCCTTCACGGCCTCGGCAAACTCAATGGCCCCGTCACCGCCGTCGGCCCAGTGGGTGGATTTGGCGCAGCGGGCTCCGGCCGCCTCTGCCGCCTTCCGGACCACCTCGACCTCGGCATCCGTGTCCGTATGGAAGCAGTTGATGCAGACCACCGGATTAATCCCGGCCTTGCGGATGGTGTTGATGTGGTGGACCATGTTTTCGCATCCTTTTTCCACCAGTTCGAGGTTCTCTTTGGTGTATTCATCGGCCAAGGGGAGACCGGCCACCACCTTGGGACCGCCGCCGTGCATCTTGAGTGCACGGATGGTGCTGGTGAGGACGGACACGTGAGGTTTGAGGCCGCTGTAGCGGCACTTCACGTTCCAGAACTTCTCAAAACCGATGTCCGCGCCGAACCCGCTCTCGGTGATGTGATAGTCAAAGAGCTTGAGGCCCACCCGGTCCGCGATGATGGAGGACTGGCCCACCGCGATGTTGGCAAACGGCCCGGCATGGACCATACAGGGCTGGTATTCGGCCGTGCACATGAGGGTGGGGTTAATGGTGTTGCGCATCCATGCGGTCATGGCCCCGCCGCACTCCAGGTCCCCGGTGGTCACCGGCTTGCCGGATTTGTCGAAGGCCACGGTGATGTTATCCAGCCGCTCCCTCAAATCCGCGAGATTCCGGACGATGGAGAGGATGGCCATGCATTCGGAGCCCACGGCAATACCGAACTTGGACTGCATGGTGAACCCGTCATACCGGCCGCCGATGCCGATGATGATATTCCGGAGCGCCTGTGCGCAGTAATCGATGATCCAGCCCAACTCCACCCGGGTGGGATCGATATCCAGCCGAGCCATCTTGGTCAGGCGTTCCAGCTGTTCATCGTTGTAATTCCGCTCATGCTGCATCCGTGCGGTCAGCGCCACCATGGCCAGGTTATGGGCGTTCATGATATCGTTGATATCGCCGGTCAGTCCCAGAGAGAACTCGGTCATGGGGATGAGGAGAGAGTTGCCGCCCCCGGCTGCCGTTCCCTTAATGTTCATGGTGGGGCCGCCCGAAGGCTGCCTGAGGGCACCTCCCACGTTGAGGCCCAGCTTCCCCATGCCTTCCATGAGCCCGCAGGATGTGGTGCTCTTGCCTTCGCCCAGCGGTGTGGGGGTGATGGCGGTGACCTCAATGTATTTGCCGTCCGGTTTGTCGCCCAGGCGGTCCATGATCTTCAGAAAATCGAGTTTCCCCAGCCTGCCCATGGGCAGCATCTCTTCCTTCTCGAGTCCCAGCTTCTCGGCCCACTCGTCGGGCGAGGGCATATTTGCCTCGGCGGCCTCGGAGATCTGCCAATCGGCCATTTCCACTGCGTTGTAAGCCATTTGTTTCTCCTCCTTTGTACCATGAGATGGTGTTGGGTGCGGAATTTTTCCACACCATGGTTATATTTAATTA
>JARRPY010000134.1:0-7087 GCA_037382425.1 Deltaproteobacteria bacterium | reverse complement strand
GAGGCGATCATGTTCCGGAATCGTTAGCTGACTATGAGAGGGGGATTAAAACTGCGTTAAGATGTGTGTTGAGGGAAAGGAAATGATCCTATCTAAGCATTTTTAGATTGCTGGGGTGTGCGGGCGAAAGGTTGCGCATGGAGTGGCGTAACTGACTTAAATATCTTCTCTCAGGAATCTAACACGTCCTTAACGCATTCGTAACATTTTGTATCTATCTTTATCACGGGAAAAGTTTAAACAGGGGTTCCAAAAATTGTTAATTTGAAAGCCTGTTTCTCCAGGCCAGCCATATGGAAAATAAACGACCTAATGAAATGGAGAGGACTTGGAGTGATATGATGACAGAGAATAGGTATGTGGATCGGCTCTATTCGGTATTCGATCTCCCCGAGCATGCGGGAGTCGATGACGCAACACCACAAGGCAAAACAAAACCGACGTGTGTGATGATGTTCTACGACAGGAGCCGGAACAGAAGGACTTTTCAGGTGCTAAATAACCGTCTTTCCGACAAGGAGCGAAAGAGAATCGAATGCTGGTTGCATGAGAACAGCCAGATCTGCGATACCCTCAACGGTATCGATCTTTCAGGCGCTTAATCCGGCGGGCATTTCCTACCTTACGCACTATTAATAAGCGGCTCATATAACGCTAACAATCAGGCATTAGTGTGTGAGAAGCTTCTTTATTACTCTAACCTTGTGTGAACGGAAGGGGAGGGTTTCCCTTCCGGTTCGCACGTATTTTTTCTAGGAGATGAGGATTGAGCGGCGGCCTGAGACGGCCCGAAGCTGAGATGGGAAAATGGGGCGTTATTTCTGAATCAGCCCTCAGTAGGTAATTCCCTTCTTCAGTGTGGAGTAGGTATATCCTCCGGGATTCCGATACAATGAAAAGATCTCTTCATCGCTGAGCACCCGGTTATACACCCGCACTTCATCGATAGCACCATTAAACCAGTTGTGATCACGGAAACCACCCATGATAAACCAATCGTCTTCTTCCACTTGTTCCCAATCACGCGTAAAAGCGACCATATTCCTGGCATTCTTGTACGTCTTTATTTGATCGCCGTCGCACGTAATCACCACGAAGGTCCACTCTTTCAGCGTGTCGGCATGTGTTTCACGGCTGTGCCATGACCCATATTCATCTTTCACAAAGACGGCGAGTTTATCCCGAACCGCGGACGCATCACTGTTTTTAACCTTTACCTCCAGTCCGTTGGCCGAACGGACAATAAGTTCGGCCCAGTCAAGCGACCCATCCCGGCTCATTAAATTTCGCTGCTCATGGTAGTACCAAAAGGACAATGTATATTTATCGCAAGGCACGGCTGCCTTACTCACCACCAACGAGCCATCTCCATCAAATCGAATCGCATTGCCGCTGACGCCCTTGGTTGGTTTTGGTTTTCCATACACCCACTGGATATCATAATAATTCCCACTCTCATCCGGGATGGACGTGTCATTTTCATAAAAATCGTCAAAACTATAGTACGCCACCAGCCCGGCATTTAAATCCAACTCGGCATAACCCATCCCGGCAAAGCCCAAGATGAGACCAACGGCAAGTAGACAGGGGAGCAATTTCTTCATTTTTCAATTCCTTCCGCTGATATTACATCGGTTCCACGTGTTAATTCTTATCATGGCCATATCTATTTTTTTACTATAACACACAAGAACCTAAAAGTCCATGATCATGAACGCCGCACAACCGCTTCTCCTATGCCTAAAGTTGCATTACATTCCTGAAGCGCCACTCCCGCTGAATCTCCGCACCGCGACCGCCAAACCGGACTGCACATTCGAGAAAAATGGATTTTTCGTGAAATATTGAAGAACCCCGCAGCAAGCTGCGATAAATCTCCCAAATTTAAGGAACCTTAACCATTTCATAATGCGCTCGCTGTGAATTTTCAATGGCGTGAGTATACGAGACTTAAAAGCTCGGATGAACCACTGAAAGGGCCATTCCATCCTCGAGATTGATGGGACGATGTTGTTGTTTTTCTGTCAAAGAACCTGTTTCGACGGGTACCGGAGTACCTCCCCGCTGATCGACGGATTCGGCTCTTCGAGACACTGTTTAACGGCGCATTTTTTGAAGGGAGCAGAAGAAGGGATCGTTTCGAAGCAAAAATGGGATTCCGGCCCCCATTTGTTATGATCCTTAGCCCCACCCTGCGCTGTAATCTGAGATGTAAAGGATGTTACACCCTGGGATACGGCATGAAACCGGAACTTTCGCCGGACATAGCCGATCGACTCCTACACGAATGTGAGGCGCTGGGGATCAACTTTGTGACCATTCTCGGCGGGGATCCGTTGATGTACCCTCACCTGATCACGCTCCTGGAACGGCATTCTTCCATTTTTTTCAAGTGTACAGCAACGGCACCCTCATGACCTGTGAAAAAGCAGAACAGCTGGCCGACCGTGTCTGGGAAGAGGAATACGGCCCCCCCTCCACAGAAGCCTACCCGGATGAAACGCTCAAGATGGATAGACCGGAGATGCACATGTGATGAATGGGGAATGATTACCAGTCGTAAAGGATCTCCCAGTGACGATCAAAGGGCGGGTCCACCTGGCTGTAGCGATAAAACAGGGTTTTCCCCGTACCCGGTCCATTGCTCGTCTGCTCCTTCCAGTACCTCAGTGAAATGGCCGGCACGGCGTGGGTGCCTCCCTCTCCTTTTCCCTCGAACTCGGGCACCTCGATCCATGTCTCTTTCTCTTCGATCACCTTCCAGATGGTATCGAACTCTTTACTTCTGATCCGTTCGCCCACCCGCGGGAGGCCCACGCTGTCCCTCAATTCTTTAAACCGATAGGAAGAGCGTTCCCCATGGTCCAGGACCCGTTCACCGAAAATCATGATACCGATGGCACCGATGGGCGCCGTTAATAGAATGGACAGCACGGCCACCGCGAGAATCACTTCACCTGATGCCACCCCCGCCGCAAGAGGCACCGCACCGATGGCGGCCTGAACCGTAGCCTTGGGAATATAGGCCACCACACAGAAAAGTTTTTCCCTCTGTGTGAGGTTGGTTCCGAAGAGAGAAATATAGGTCCCGACACTACGAAACAGAAGCCCTACGGCAATGACCGCTATACCGGCAAGACCGGCCTTCCACGCCACGTGAATGTTCACCTGAGCCCCCACCAGCACAAAGAGGAGGAGCTCTGCAAACATCCATAGCTTCTTTAATTTCTGAGAAATGACATGGGCGACGGCCTCTGACTTTTCCAGGATCACGAATCCGATCGCCATCACCCCCAGCAGGCTTGCCATGGGGACCCATTTTTCCACCGCCACCTCCAGCCAGGTCAAAAAGATGGCGGTTCCCATCACCACGATGGTCCGTTTGGGGGGGCGCCAATCGTATTTTGTGAAGAGACGATAAAGGAAATAGCCGGGAATCAGCCCGGCGATGATACCCAGGACAATGCTGATGGGGATTTCGGCAAACTTCATCCATATATTGACCTCCCCTCCGCCGTACATGCCCAAAAACACCGTAAAGAGGACGATGACAAATACATCATCCACCGAGGAAGCACCCAAAATGAGAGTGGGAATGCCCTTTTTTGCGCCGCGGCCCCGATCCATGAAATCAATCATCAAGGGCACCACCACGGCCGGGGAGACCGCTCCCAGGATGGTCCCCAAGATGGCCGCCTCGAGATAGCTCATTCCCAAAAGCCGGGGCGCCACCAACACGACACCCGCAATCTCGAACGCCGCAGGGATCGCACTCATGGTCAGGGCCGCCCTTCCGACCTGGTTGAGCGTATCCCGTCTGAGTTCGAAGCCGGCCCGGAGCAGGATCACGATAAGCGCGATTTTGCGGAAGTCTCCGGACACGGTCATCATCTCCGGTGCCATGAGGTTCAGGACATAAGGGCCGATGACCACGCCGACCAGTAACATGCCCACCAAGCCGGGGAGTCTCAGTTGACGGAACAGGTAATCGCCCAACAACCCCAGAAGAATAATCAATGCGATGCTGATTGCCATGTAAATGCCTCCACAAATAACAAAAAAAGCCCTTGCAGGGGATTTTACCCTGTAGGGCTTTATATAAGAAAACCCACCGGTGATTCAGGCGGGAAAACTTCTCGTGCTTCTACCCTGGGATCTCCCTGAGGTAGAAGTCATCATCCCATCACAGTGGGCGGTTGCGGCAGACTTCATTGCCGGTCTCAATTTTACGAATATTTTAGGCGGGATACCTCGCACTGTCAAGTAGTTTTAAAGGAAAAATCCGTGCTAAAACATGGTCAGATACCCGCTAGGCGCCAGGCTGGTGGCCAGCATGACCGTATTGATGTCCAGGTGATCTTTCCACGTCTCGGCCTTTCTGCTCCGAGGGTCCCGCCAGAACGTTTCAATGACGTCACACAAGGGTTCAAATTTCCTCAGTTCGTGCACAATGGACCCGAGTTCATACTTATGGGTGAACCGCTCCGGATGCCGATCGATCACATCTTCAATCCGCTCAAGGGCGTGGCAACCGATGGAAAGGCCGAGTTCACGAAAGGCGAGCCGATAATCGGCCGTGGCGTCCAGGGTACTGTTTCGGGCAAAATATTCGAGCCCGAAACGGGCATCCTTCAATACGGCCTCCAAAAGCGCTTCTCCCTTAACCCCCCCGTGAACGACCAGTTGGGCCAGGCGCAAGGCATCGCAAAGGAGCCCGCCCAATCCCAGAGGATCGTCTGTGGACCATTTTCTTCCCTCGCAGAGCGCAGCCATCCCCTCGATTTCGGCATCGAGATTCAGGTCCAGAGGCGGGGTGACGGTCTCGTCCACCCCTGCCTGAACCTCGTGAAAGGTAATGAATCCATCCAAAGGGTCGTGATGTCCCATGGACGGCACCAGAGGATAGGAAAGATCTATACTCATCTTCCAGTACATGCGGATCTCGCCTTTCGGGGCCGAAACATAGGTGAATCGGTCATAAGCTGTTTTCGCCAATTCAACGGCCCATTGTCTGAAATCACCCTCCCCTGTGGCGCGATAGGTGCAGTGAAGCGCGTGCATCCATTTGGTCAAATAGTGGAAATACTGGCCGTCCTGATCCCATTCGAGTGCCTCATCGTAAGGCCCGTTGGGCTTTCGTTCGTTCAGTTTCTTTCCGATGCGCAGCCCGCCTAGGGTGGGATGGAATTCCCCTTCCTCATCGTCCAGCCCGCTGATCCAACCGGTTCTCGGATCATCGGAGCGGTGGCGGCCCAGCACACGGTGAACCTGATCAACCAGGCGAAGGGCCAGCGATTTGTAGATCTCGTCACCGGTCTGCTCATAAAGCCCCAGGAAGTTGCACACGGCAAACGCATCGGTCCATAGATACCGACGCGGCACATCAACCGCCGGTTCAAGTCCTGTCGACTCGGCAAATCGATGCATCAGTTCTTTGACCAGAGGGATATTGGCCGACGCGTCCAAATCCGGCTTCTCCTGTTTTAAAGCCTCATTCTGTGCTATCCAGTTGACCCTTTAAAAACGCACCAATGTGCTCAAAAGCGCGTTCGTCCTGGAGCAGAAAACGATGTCCGCCTTCGAAAAACGCCAGTCGAGACCGGCGGATGTGTCGGTCCAGGGCTCGAAGGTTTGATTCAGGCGAGATCGCATCATAACGGCCGCCGCATATCAACACGGGCATGGTCAGATCCGGAAGTCTCTCAAACGTGTCATGCCCTATTCGCGCTTCCAGTTGGTGTCTGGCACCCTGTTCCCGGCCGGGTTCATCCGCTCCGATCTCCATATCCGAAATTATCCGTCGCACCAAAGCCGAATAGGCCCCCGGATGCGACGCTTGCCAGGCCTCGTCACACCGCGTATCCAGTAAGGGAATGAGACGAGCCGCCTTTTGCTTTGAAGAGAGCCCGTGAAGTTGATGCAGAGGATAGGAGTCGCCGCCGGCACCGCCGCTGCTGGTACAGGCCAGGACCAGCCGTTTCACATGGTCCGCATATCTGAGGGCCAACTCCTGGGCCACCATTCCGCCGAATGAGACCCCCATCACCGCGCACCTGTCCCATCCCAAGGCGTGGAGCAACGCATGGGCATCTTCCGCGTAATCCGTCATGGTGTACGGTTGGTCCGGCCGTCCGCTTCGGCCCAGTCCGCGCTGGTCATAGGCAAGCACTTCAAAATGGCTTGCCAGGGGCGAATCAAATATATTGGGCCGCCGTCTCAGGTCTCCGCCCGTCTCACTGATGTACAAGAGCGGGGGTCGGCCCTTTCCGTGAATCTCGTAGTAGATCTGTATGTCACGAATCTGGACAAAAGGCATGGTTACTTATAAAATAATAACAGTATCTTATATATATCCCCTCAACTTATTTCTATCTATTGATTCTGGACGAGCGCATATCCCTTCGGCACCTCGAATAGTGCGCTGTCCAGAGATTTTTCTTCAACATTTTTTACCGTGGTGATAATTCTTCCCCCCATGACATTCATGATCGTCTTCACAGGAAATCCGTCCATCTGAGCCATTATGGCCATCATATTCATCTGTTTCATCATGGGATTCTTATCAAAGGCTTTTGCCATATCCAGCGTCAATTTCCTGAGTTCATCGTATCCCTTGATATCCTTGGTCACCCAATACACACCCGTTGCCATCATAAACTGGACGTCGTACTTGCGGCAGTCATATCCGGCAATGGTCTTGGTTTCATCCGTGCGAACGATACTTATGGAATCCGCCATCTGTTTGGCGATTCTCTGCATCTGCGCCTCGCTTGCCCCTTTCATCTCCCCCATACCCTGCAGTTTCGTCATGTCGTTCCGGGTATAGGTCTTGTTATCGGGGTTCAGCTCGTAACTGGTCATCGTCTTATAGTCCATGATGGTAATCGAATCGTCCTGCTCCGTTCTGGAAAAGTTGTCTGTCAAGTAGGTCTTGATCAGCTTTTTGCCAGGGGACTGGCCGGGAACACCCACGGTGCTCTGTTCAGATTCAAAATAGAAGCCGGCGTACACCGAACCGGACAGGGACAAGACCAGGGCAAACACCATTCCCACGATCCACGCGATTTTCGATTTTTTCATATCATAC
>JARRPY010000133.1:0-10447 GCA_037382425.1 Deltaproteobacteria bacterium | reverse complement strand
GGGCACGTGTTTGATCTGATCGAAAATGTGGCCCATTCCGACGCCCCGGTGATTATCCTCGGGGAGAGCGGCACCGGCAAGGAACTCGTGGCTGCGGCCATTCATAAGATAGGTCCAAGGAGGAACAGGCCTTTTGTAAAGGTAAACTGTGCCGCGCTGAATGAATCACTCCTCGAAAGCGAACTCTTCGGCCACGTGAAAGGCGCATTTACCGGGGCCGTACGGGGACGAACCGGACGCTTCGAAGCCGCACAAGGGGGAGATCTGTTTCTGGATGAAATCGGCGATCTGCCACTGGTTACTCAGGTAAAGCTCCTGAGGGTCTTGGAGGAAAAGGTCATCGAACGGGTGGGGGATAACCGGTCTATTCCCGTTGACGTTCGGATCATCACTTCCACCAACAGGGATCTGAAGGCACTCGTGGAAAAGGAGTGGTTCCGGGATGACCTTTATTTCAGGATCAACGTCATTCCCATTAGCCTTCCCCCGTTGAGAGACCGTATGAACGACATCCCTCTCCTATCCGAGACATTCATCCAGCGCATCAAGCTCAAAACCGGGAAGGACATAAGCGGAATCAGTGATGATGCCATGGCCGCACTGCTTGGCTATCATTGGCCCGGGAATGTGCGGGAACTGAAGGCCGCGTTTGAATATGCTTTCGTGGTCTGTCATGACCCCTTGATCCAACCCCATCACTTCCCTCCCAGTATTTTTGACCGGCCTGCGGGCGGGCCCGAAACACAAACCGTGTTATTGGACCCAAGCGAAGCAAAGAAGACCGAACTTGTCGAGGCATTGAACAAGGCCGGGGGAAATCAGTCTGAAGCCGCCCGTATCCTGGGCGTCTCAAGGGTAACCGTTTGGAACCGGATGAAGAAATTCGGGATTCATTTGACCCGCCAGGCGGCCAAATAGGTGTTGGTAAAGATAGGGGTGGCTCAGGACCCCAAAAGATCTTCATAATTCAGAAGCTTGGAAAAGACGGGGCGTCTCACCAACGAATTTTCTTGCGCCACTGGGGATGTCGTGTTCAGTCGGGCGCCGGCCGCTTCAGCGGGATGTCCCATTTTTTCATATATTTCCAGATGGCGGTCCTGCTCACCCCCACACGCCTCCCCGCCTCGGCCTTGTTCCAACCGCACTCACCCAGGATATCGATCAAAATTTGCCGGGACAGTTCCCTCTTTGACGAAAATCGGTTTGAAAGAGACCGACGGGGAAGTTCGGGATCTCCCGTCGAATAGGCCAGTTGCCGTATTTCAACCGGCAGATCAAAAATATCGATTTGGTCGGTTCCACAGAGCACGAAGGCGTGCTCAATGGCGTTTTCCAATTCGCGCACGTTCCCCGGCCAATCGTAATCCATAAGGATCCGGAGGGCGGATGGGAGTACGCCCTTGATATGCTTGCCGGTCTTTTCATTCTGCAGTCGGATGAAATGGCTTGTCAGAAGGGGGATATCTTCTCTCCTTTCTCGTAAGGGGGGGATTTGAATCGGGAACACCTTCAGGCGATAGTAGAGGTCTTCACGAAAATTTCCGCCCTTGACCAGGCTGAACAAGTCCTTGTTAACGGCTGCGATAATCCGGATATTGATCTTTCGTTTTTTGGACTCGCCTACCCGCTCAATCTCCCGTTCCTGAAGAACACGAAGAAGTTTCACTTGGATAAATGGGCTCAACTCACCAATCTCATCCAAAAAAACCGTGCCCCCGTCGGCCTCCTCAAACCGCCCCAACCGGTCTCGAACGGCCCCTGTAAATGCCCCACTGACGTGGCCGAACAATTCACTCTCGAGAAGCGATTCGGCAAGTGCACTACAGTTCACGGTCACAAAGGGCATGGGGGAACGGCCGCTGTTATAATGAATGGCTCCGGCCACCAGTTCCTTTCCCGTACCGCTGTCTCCCTGTATCAAGATGGTGGCGTCGCTGCCGGCAGCCGCCTTGATGGCTGAGAAAACCTCCTTCATGGCCCGGCTTTTGCCGATAACATTATGGAGTTTGTGGATTTCCCCGAGACGAAGGTTGGCCTCCTCGGCCTGTCGTCTGGCCTTTTGAAGTGCAGACAGATCCGTTACGGTTTCCACGACCCCACGGACCAAGCCGCTCCCGTCCGTGACCAGCCTGGCGTTTTTGACTATGGGGATATCATATCCGTCCTTGTGCCTCAAAAAGCATTCATTGTCCTGAACTCGCCCATGGTCATATATGCCGCACTCACTGATGCCTGCAGGGCATTTCTTAGAGAAGCAAAGGTTGAAGTTCAGCAACATGCAGCTCTTACCGATCGCCTCTTCAGCCGTATAACCGCTGATTCGTTCCATGGCCGGATTCCAAGAGGTGATCGTGCCGTTTTTGTCCAGGGTGAATACGCCGTCGGCCATGGATTCCAACAGGAGGCTGGCAAATGTCGGGTCCAGTATGGCCCTTTCCATCATACGTTCTCCTTCCGCTCTTAAGGGTCCCTATTCCCCTGATTCGGTGTCTCTCAACCATAACGTTACTGAAACGTCACTTTTCATAATAGGTAACGGTATCTTATCTGTCAACGAGGTTATTCCCTTTTGGATGCAACGGGCGGTCTAACTTGTTTTAAGCTGTGTTATCAATGAGTTAAGTTGGTTCTTCATAAAAACTCATTACAAAATCCGTCTTTTGTTCCGGTGGCATGATTCTTGTTATGCCTCCCATAGACACGCCATTCTTAGAGTACCTGATTCTTCAGTATGGCTAAACACGAAACGGCTCCGCTTATGAGCAAAGCCTCAAGGGGAATTTACAAATGGCATATAAACTGCTCATTTTTACCTGTTATGGGGGATGCGCAACGGGCGTGTCGGCGTCCAAGGCGTGCATTCGGATATGGGAGGAAAACCCGGATGAGGTCAAGGTCGGCTGTCTGCCGGCCGTGGTCGTGCCCTGGAAATTCAAATCCATTATCAAAATTTCGGAGAAACGCATTCTGATCGATGCATGTCCGGTGCAGTGCGGCAAGGTGCTGATGGAACGGGAGGGGATGACCGTAGACCGCTACCTGGAGCTCACAACGGCCCTCGGCGTGAAAAAGGCCAAGAAACTGCCCTCGAAGGACCTCGAAGACCGGGTCTACCAATTGGTCCGGAAAAAAGTGGATACGCTGTTGGGAAAGTGTGCGGCAGAGGGAGTGCAGTCATGACCTGGATCGTGCAATGATGCCACGATCGAGGCCGAAATCGGCAAGGTGCGTTACCGTAACGCCATAAATCGTTACGATGTATCAGGGGTGATGGTTGGGGTCTTTGGCATGGAAAGGAGGTGGCATGATGGCAGAGAAGCAGGAAAATTGGGTGTGCGCCCGTTGTGGGTGAATGCGGTGGGCCTGCACATATCGATCCGAGGCTTTAGCCGACCGTAAGGCGCCGGGATAGAAAAACCTATCAGCCGAAAAGGAGTCAATGGAAATGGAATTACATGAATTAAAATCCGGTGATGAATTCACCAGTACAATCAGCCAAGGCGTTACGCTAGCCGATTTTAACGCACCCTGGTGCGCGCCGTGCCGCACCCAGGAACCGATTCTTGAAAAACTCGCCGAGCGGTTCCAAGGAAAGGCTTCCATCGCCGCAATCAACGTGGATCAAAATAGGGATGTGGCCATGCGATTGGGGATCCGGAACATTCCGACCCTCATCGTCTTCAAAGACAATGAAGAGATCGAACGCTTTGTGGGCGTTCAGCCGGAAACTACTCTTTCCGAAGCACTGGAAAAAGCCTTGAAATAGAGAGAAATCGTTCATTAATTTCAGGCATTGCCAAAGGTCATAAGGGGGCATACCATGAGAAGAATGTTTGAGAAATTTACTTTGGGCAGTCTGGAACTCGCCAACCGCTTTGTCTTCCCTCCGATCAAATTGGGGTATGGCAACCCCGACGGCACGGTGACGGATCGCCAGTTGAATTTCTATCGACGGATTGCAAAAGGCGGTCCGGGATTGATTATTATAGAGCCGGTTTCGGTTACGGCTGACGGGAGAGAACACCCGAAACAACCCTGCATCCATCTTCCGGGGAGTGGCGGGGAACTTAAGAAAGTCGCCGACGGTATTCATAGCGAGGGTCGCCTCGCCTGCCTCCACTTAAATCATGCGGGGGCTGCGGCCAACCCCCAAATCATTGGCGGAGCGCCCAAAGCGCCTTCGGTCATGACGTGTGTGGCCAGGGAAGGAAATGTTTCCGAGGCCTTGAGTGAACAAGAGATTGAAGAGATCCTGAGTGCTTACGGCGCGGCCGCCGAGACCGCCCAGGGTGCCGGGTTTGACGGGATCGAAATTCAGGGAGGCCATGGTTACCTTGTCTCCCAATTTCTGAATTCAAAGCTGAACAAGCGGGAAGATCGATACGGTGCGGATCGGACCCTTTTTGCCCGGGAGGCCATTTCACGGGTCAGGGAGGCAGCCCCTGAACTCCCTCTAATCCTCCGCATATCCGGCAATGAAATGTCCCCCGAGTTCGGTATCAGCCAGGAGGACTTACTGTCCCTCCTCAAAGTGGCTCCTGAAGGCGGCATCCATGCCGTACACGTGGGTATGGGAAATGCCTGTTTCAGCCCCCCGTGGTATTTCCACCACGCCAGCCTCCCGGATAAGCCGCAGTTCGATGCCCTGGCTTGGGTGCGTCAACACACGGCGCTCCCTATGGTTGCGGCTGGGAGAATGGGCAGGAAGGAAAAAATCGCCCAGGTTCTGGATCAGGGGATTGCCGATCTGGTGGCCTTGGGAAGGCCGCTTCTCGCCGACCCTGATTTAATCGGTAAATGGCAGAGAGGGAATGATCAGGAGGTCATATCCTGTGGGTATTGCTTACAGGGATGTCTCCATCGTGTGAAGAGTGGAGAGCCCTTAGGGTGTAATCTGAATCCAGGGCTTGGCCTGCCCGAACTGGAACCGACCCAAAAGCCCTTAACTGTGTTGATTGCGGGCGGAGGGCCGGCAGGGATGAGTGCAGCCCTTCACATGACACGAACAGGCCAGAGGGTCACGTTGGCCGAAAAAGCCGGCCATTTGGGCGGACAGTTTGCCCTGGCATGGCAGGCCCCTGGAAAACAGACCATGAAGCAAGGCCTGGACGGACTGGAGCAGGCCGTGAAGTCGAGTGGGGCCGCCATCCTCATGAACCGGTCGGTGGATGTTGATTTGGTTCGAGACCAGGGGCCGGATCTTCTGGTTTGGGCCACGGGAGCGGTTCAGAATATACCCGAAATAGACGGGCTTGATGGGCAGCATACGATGACATCCATTGAATATTTTGATGGCGATAAACCCGTGCGGGGCCCCAGGATCCTGGTAATCGGCGCGGGGAGGGCCGGAATAGAGATTGCCGAGAAACTGGGAAAGGAAGGGTATGAGGTGGTGGCCACCAAGCGCACCGACCCCATCGGAAGCATGATGGAAATGATCACCAAGAATCTGGCCTTGATGCGATTGAAACAGATGGAGAATGTGACCCTGATGCCGCACACCAGGGTGCGGGCATTCAAGCCCGATGGCGTGGACGTGGAACAAGACGGCCAAAGACGGGCGCTTGCCCCCTTTCAGACCGTCATTTTGGCCTCCGGTATGCGCCCGGCCCCGGGCCCGGATGAGACGATTCGAGACCAGGTCCCCTTCGTGGAAGTGATCGGGGATGCCCGGCAGGTCCAGGACATCTTCACCGCGGTGCGGGCCGGATATGATCTGGCGGCCAGATATTAGAAAACAACCCACTTGTAACGGACGGGGGTTTATCGCCGTCATATGAATTCATTAATGGCACTTGAGAACCAAAATCGAGGAGATGAAAATGGAATCCATATCTTTTTCAGACATCGCTATTGTATCTTGCGGCACATTGAGCATGGAATTGAACCATCTGAGGGATGAGGGCTTTCTGGATACGAATCACCTGTATCTGACGACCCCGGGGCTCCACGAGGACATCCATGAGCTGGAGCGCCAGCTGGTCTCACGGATCGAAAAGGCCAAGGAAAAAGTGGACAAGGTCCTTGTGGTGTATGGCGGCAAGTTCTGTTATGTGAACGCCAATGAACCCCTGCGGACCATGCGGACCATCGTCGAAGAGCAGGGACCGGGAGTGACCCGGATCGAGGCCACCCATTGTATGGATATGATCGCCAGTGAGGCGGAGCGCGAAAGAATCGCCGAGGAGGTGGCCGGAAGGGAGAAGGTGTGGTGGATGACGCCCGGGTGGGTCAAGTTTCGGCACAAGGTGTTCAAGGGATGGGACAAGGGCCTGGCCAATGAGAATTTCCCGAGACACACCGGGGGGGCCGTGGTATTGGACGGCATCGGCTTCTTGGACCGCTACATGAGTGAAAACCCTGAGGAATTCTTGGAGTATTGTGATTGGATGGGCATTCCCATGCAAGGGTATCCGGTTACCCTTGATCGGTTTAAATCATTGCTCGCAGACCAGGCCCGAATCTTGTCCGAAAGTTGACCGTTTAAGACGGTGTCAAAACAGGGCCGGGACAAACCCATGGGCAAAAAGAAGAGCGAAGGCCGGAAGGACCCCTTATCCGCCGACCCCTGATGGGATGGTGTCAAGAGCGAGTTGACTCCGAGGGAAAGGGCGCCCTATTCGACCACCCACACCGTACAGTTCCGTGCATGGGTCACCACCTTGCTCGAGATGCTGCCGAAAAGAAATTCCTCACTGCGGGACAATCCCTGCCGGCCCACCACAATGGTGCTGTACTCGGTTTCATCCCGTTCGGACAGGATGCACTCGGCCATGGAGGGGCAGTAGCGGAGGGTGGACCGGACCTTCACGTCCTCCGGTCCAAACCCGTGGCCGATGAGAATCCGCCGATATTCCGCCAACAGGGCGTCGATCTTCTGTCGGTATTCACCGAGCCATTTTTCCTTCTCGGCTGTGGTGGGGAAATAGTCTTCTTCCGGCTCCGGGACCACGTGCAAGACCATGACCTTAAAGCCGGGCAGGCCGCCCAGGAACTGCCCGACGTAGGAGACGGCCCGACGGGCATTGTCTGATTCATCCACGGCAATGAGCATATTCTTATTGAACTGTTTTTCTTCCTGCCCCATCTTTTCCTCCTTCATACCCGAAGCATCATAATTGAATTTCGCTCAAGTCGTTTAAGAGTTGATCCGTGCGTTCATAAAACCGGTTGGCGCCGATGGAGAAGTGCAAAAGGATTCGATTGAGGGTTTCGGGAATATGGGGATAAATCTTTTTGAGATTGACCACGCGGTTGTGAAAAACGATATTGAGATCCGTTTCGCTCAGGCCGTCCAGTGCAGGATGGCCGTGTTTTTTGAGATCCTGTAGCAGCACATCCCCCCTGCCGGTTAGGAAGACGAGAATATTGCCCAGGCCGAACAGATCATACCCGTAGATGTTTTCCCGATGGCGGTAGTTATAGTCGAAATCGATCCAGCGATAATTCCCGGTTTCCCGGTCGATCAGGATATGATCCCGCCTGATATCCCCATGCCGTTCCCCGTTTTCATGTAAAAAGCGGATGGCCTCTACACACGCGATGAAATTTTTCAGGATACCCGGAAAACGCGCATGATAATAGGTCTCATGATCCATGTCCAATTTTTGCACATGATCGGCCACGGTGGATCCTTTAATGAAATCCAGGACACGGATGAGGTTTTCCTTGTCATCCTGAATGGAGTGCCCGTGCATGAAGTTCTTGTGTCCCGTCACCAGTTTGAGAATCCGGGCCTCTTTTTTGGGACTCCTGAAACACTCGAATTCAATATCCCCGATGTGGGACATGAATTTTTCGTAAAAGACCAGTTTCATGATCTTCAGGCTGCCGTCTTTGAGATCAACGGCCCGTTTCACCCAAAATTTGACCTCGTCCTCGAGCCCGAACCGCCTCTCTTTGGCATTGTGGCGAATGAGGTAAGGCCGGTCGTTCAGGATCACCACATCGTCATATTCCACTCGAAAAAAATCACTGGTATCCGTGTGAATTCGAAACCGTGGAGGGATCTTATGGGGCGGAAGCCACAGAGAAACCATCTCCCTGAGGCGCTCTTGAGTAAGGGAGTTGTTCATAAGCCATCATATGTGAGGGTCGTCTTCACTTCCGGATCGACTGCAATACGTCATGGGAGGAAATATAGGGAAAAGCGCTTTAACCGTCAAGAATTGATCATGGCATCGCCGTATCGGTTGAAGATGATTTTTGAGCGAGCCCCAAGCGTGCCGAATTCATATCGGCATATAACGTTACGATAACGTTACGATCGACATGGGTAACGCCAACGCATTCCCTCATCGGGAGACGGCGACTTCAGGCGTTTTGGATATTTTTAATAATTTTATCAACTTCTTAAATCCATTTCCAAGGAGATGTTCATCCAGGGAAGCGCACGCCCGCTACGCTGGCACGGATATTGATGTACTATTGAGTCGTTGGTTTACCGCCGCAAACAACACAGGGAGGTAAAAAACCATGGTCGAAATAAAACGCATTCTTTTTCCTATAGATTTTACGGAAAACTCATCTAAAATTTTGCCATATGTCCTGTCTGTTTCCGAGAAGTATGATGCCCTCATCTATCTGCTCCATGTGGTGGAAGACCTTTCCAAATGGGGCATTGGCTCCTATATCCCCCACATTCCTCTGGATCAGTACGAAAGCGACGCCCTTAAGGGTGCTGAAAAGGCGATCGATAAAATCTGTGAGGAGCAGTTGGAAAGCTGCCCCAATTTCCAGCGAAGTATCCGCTATGGAGACCCGGTCCAGGAAATCCTAAAAGCCATTGATTCCGAAGGAATCGATCTGGTCATCATGGGGACACACGGCAGTAAGGGATTGGAACATGTCTTTTTCGGGAGTGTCGCAGAGAATGTGGTAAAGAAGTCACCCGTTCCCGTATTAACCGTCAATCCGTATAAAATCAAATGATGTCTTTATTATCATTCTTTTCAAAAGGAGGAAACCCATGGAATTCTCGGAGATCTTCAAAACGACGGCATCTGAAGGAAAAGAGAAACACGTGCCCCACATGGAAGCCGACAAGGGCCATAAAACCGGCAGAGACATTATCCGGGTGGTTGTAGGCCATGAAACGGCGCACCCCAACACGGTGGAGCATCATATTGCCTGGATCGAGCTCTATGGCGTGAAAAAGGATACCGATCAAGTCATCGCCCTGGGCCGAGCCACCTGGGCCCCGGTTTATTCAAACCCCAATGTGCGCTTTCAAATCAATCAGATCGCCGATTTCAAGGCCTTTTATGCATTGGCCTATTGTAATATTCACGGGCTTTGGGCCAATTCCCTGGAGGTCTAGCCGACTAAGGGGGTGCCTTCATGCGAGACCCATTTTGGACGGCCTTCGGCGCCAGCATGGTGGCCGCAAGTGTGACCACCGTAGGGATTTATGTCATCAGACGCTTTGAGCGTTGGGGCAGGCAAAATAGCATCTATTTCGTGTGTTTTGCCGCAGGAGTGCTCATTTCGGTCTCCTTTTTGCACATCATTCCCAAGGCCTTTGCCATGAATGACAATGCGCCCGTCTATCTCTTCGTGGGCTATCTCAGCCTCCATCTGTTCAATCGCTTCATCAATGCATTCGTATGCGACAAAAGCGCGGATGAGCATTATTCCATGGGCCTCATCCCCATGTTCGGTATCGGCTTTCATTCCTTCATAGATGGGTTCATTTATTCCATTACCTTTACGGTGAGCATATTTACCGGCTTTCTGGCGGCCACAGGCATGGTGCTCCATGAATTCCCCGAAGGGATCATCACGTATTTGTTGCTGATTCGTGGCGGATTCAGTGAAAAGACATCCTTTGTTCTGGCCTTTCTTGCTGCAGCCGTGACGACGCCCATGGGCATGCTGGTCTCCTATCCGTACATCAGTGACATCAATCGGCCGTTTCTAGGGGCGCTCCTGGCCTTTTCTGCGGGTGCGCTGATCTATGTCGGGGCCACACACCTTCTCCCGCAGGCGGAAACCGAACACAAGAAATACAGCCTAGTCGCATTAAGCGCCGGGATCCTCGTAGCCCTCATTATCATCCTTTCGAAAGGGTCATCATCAAGTGCGGGAACCGCCATTGGGGCGTAATGAGGTGGATGTTCATAATAAGCAGGGGTTGGGGATTGAAAGAGAAACCCCCTTTAACCGAAACTCCGTTTTTTTGATTTACTTATGAAAGGAGGGTCGTCATGGCGGAATTTCGTAGAAGGCAGAACAGCGATAGATGGCACTGGAGTAAGGCATGCGCCGATTATCCAAAAGAGGAAGATGTGATCATCAGCCACACGGTCCCTGAATACGGTTCTTTGTGTGAGGAATGTAAGCAAAAAGAACCGCTGGAAAAAGATTAGCAGGCGCACATACCGTCCGGGGCTCATACCGCCAAAATCAGGGGTATGGGCGCCGTCTCATTTCCACGCGCTTCTCCCTC
>JARRPY010000132.1:0-7109 GCA_037382425.1 Deltaproteobacteria bacterium | reverse complement strand
TGGATGGGGACCGTCTCGTGGGCATTATTGGTAAGGCGGATCTATTGAGGACCTTTACGGCGTGACAGGGGTCCGGCTTACACATAAAAGCCCTTCCTCTGACGAAACCATCATCGTGGGTCGGAAGATGGGCGAGTGTCTTGACGCCGGAGATTTCATCGCCCTTACAGGAGAACTGGGCAGCGGGAAGACGTGGTTCACCAAGGGCCTGGCGCTGGGCCTGGGCGTATCTTCGGATACCGTGGTTACCAGTCCATCTTTCGCCCTCATGAACGCCTATGAGGGACGTGTTACGCTGTTTCATATGGATGTGTACCGGCTGGAATCGATTTCGGATTTCCTCGATACGGGTCTCGAGGAGTATTTTTATGGGGATGGGGTGGTGGTTATGGAATGGGCGGATCGGTGGCCGGAGATCCTGCCCGATTGCTCGATTCAGGTGAATTTCACGGTGTTGGATGAACAGTCCCGGGAAGTCGCCATGAGCGGACATCATGTCAGAGCCGTCCGAATTCTGGAAAAAATAAAGAGAGAACTGGAGCGGTAAGGATTATGGCACTCATTGTTCAAAAGTACGGCGGAACCTCTGTGGGCAGCATCGAGAAGATCCGGGCAGTGGCTGAAAAAGTGATCGCGTCTCACAAGGCGGGAAACCAGATGGTGGTGGTGCTCTCCGCCATGGCGGGTCGCACGGATGCATTAATCAAACTGGCCATGGAGATGACGGACGATCCGGACCCCAGAGAACTGGATGTCCTCATGTCCACGGGGGAACAGGTCAGCGTGGCTTTGTTCGCCATGGCCGTGAAGGCAAAGGGATACGACGCGCGGTCTTTGCTGGGCTTCCAGGTGGCCATTCATACGGACCACCTGTACGGAAAGGCCAAAATCCAGGATATCGACAAGGCCCGCATCATGTGGGACCTGGAACAGAATAGAATCGTGACGGTCGCCGGATTCCAGGGCCTGGATGAGCACGGGGACATCACCACCCTGGGCCGGGGCGGGTCCGATACCACGGCGGTGGCCCTGGCCGCGGCCCTCGATGCGGATGTATGTGAGATATTTACCGATGTGGACGGTGTGTATACCACGGATCCCAACGTGTGCCCGAAGGCCCGAAAAATGGATGTCATCGCATATGAGGAAATGCTCGAGATGGCGAGTCTGGGGGCCAAGGTGCTGGAGATCCGTGCGGTTGAATTTGCCATGAAGTTCAACGTACCGATTCATGTCAGATCAACGTTTAAAGACGAAAGGGGGACCATGGTGGTGGCTGAGACAAAGGATATGGAAAAGGTGGCGGTATCGGGGGTGACTTATAATAAGAACGAAGCCAGGGTCACCATCAAGAAAGTGCCGGATCAGCCAGGGACAGCCTCTAAGATATTCGACCCCATATTCAAGTCCGGTATCGTCGTGGACATGATCCTGCAGAATACCTCCGAGGATGGGCTGACAGACCTCACATTTACGGTGCCCAAGAGTGACTTCTACAAGACCATGAAATTGGTCAGCCAGGTGGCGGAAGCGATCGGGGCGGAGAAGGTGCTGGGCGATGAGGATATCGCCAAGGTGTCGATTATCGGTGTGGGGATGCGGACCCATGCCGGTGTGGCCAAACAGATGTTCGAGGCTCTGGCCGATGAAAACATCAATATCATGATGATCAGTACATCGGAAATAAAGATATCGTGCGTGATCGAGGAAAAATACACGGAACTGGCCGTGCGTACGCTGCACACGGTATTCGGTCTGAATGATGATGCAGCGGTGCCGGAATAACTCCCTGTTCGGGATGCTTTTGCTGTTTTTGGCGTTGCTCACTTCAGGGTTTCTGGCAGCGAAAAAGAGGTGGGCGGACACGCCGAAGACCGTAACCGATGCGTGCATGTTCGTGGAAATCGGAGGGGATGTGCGCTGTCCGGGGGTCTATGGCTTTGACTGTCCCCCGCTTTTGAAGCAGCTGATCCGCCGTGCCGGAGGGGTTACGGGAAACCAAGCGGGTGCGCTCACGCCGAGAAATCCTGAACCATTGGGGTCCGGGTGTTGCGTTGTCGTGGAAAACAAAAAAGGAAACCTGTTGCTGAGTATTCGTAAAATGTCCGCTTTTTACCGGGTGACGCTGGGTGTCCCGCTTTCCCTCAATCGGGAGGATGCCAAAGGACTCGCCGCCGTGCCGGGCATCGGACCCGTGACGGCCCGATCCATTGTGCGCGAAAGAACGAGAAGGGGTGGGTTTAAAAACTGGAAAGAACTCCTTTCCGTCCCGGGCATCGGCCCGGCCACGTATCACAAAATCCGCCCCTATTTGGTCCTGTAGAGAGTGCAAAATGACCGCATTAAGACCACCGAAAAGTTCCCAAATTTCCTATCTAACGGCGTTCACGAGTGTTTCAGAGAGTGCCTCCTCTCCCCGTCTCAGGTGCCGGGGGCCTGAATGATTATCCTGGGTATTGACACATCATGTGACGACACATCGGCAGGGGTGGTCGCGGATGGGCGTCAGGTGCTGTCCAATGTGGTCCATTCCCAGGTGGAGGTCCATCATCCGCACGGCGGGGTGGTCCCGGAACTGGCCTCAAGAGAACACATCAGAAACATCGTGCCGGTGGTGGACGAGTCGCTGGCGCGTGCGGGCATCGAGTTGGATGAACAGGACGGCATCGCGGTAACGGTAGGTCCCGGGCTCGTGGGCGCACTTCTGGTGGGCCTGTATTATGCCAAGGGATTGAGTTATGCCACGAAGAAGCCCCTGGTGGCCGTTAACCATCTTGAGGGGCACATCCTCTCCATATTTCTTGAAGAAGAGATTCCTCCCTTTCCGTTCCTGGCCTTGACCGTTTCAGGGGGCCACACCAATCTCTATCATGTGGAGGGGTTCGGCCGGTATAGCCTCATGGGGCAGACGCTGGACGACGCCGCCGGAGAGGCCTTTGACAAGGTGGCCAAAATTTCTGGGCTCGGTTATCCGGGCGGGATTGCCATCGAAAGGGTGGCCCGGACCGGCAGGCGCGATCGTGTGCAGTTCCCGAGAGCCTATCTCTCTAAAACATCCCTTGATTTTAGTTTCAGCGGTCTGAAGACGGCGGTTTCCCTTTACATGAAGAAGTGGAGTGATGACCCGGCAGACGTGAGCCTTGCCGACATCAGTGCTTCGTTTCAGGAATCGGTGGTGGATGTGCTCGTGGAAAAGGCCATGCGGGCGAAAAAACGCGTGGGGGCTATGGCCATCGTCTTGGGCGGCGGTGTGGCCTGTAATCTCAGACTCAGGGAGCGGATGGCCGAGGCTGCGGCCGGAGAAGGTGCGCGGCTCTATTATCCCAGACCGACATATTGCACGGACAATGGGGCCATGATCGCCGTTGCCGGAAATCATCGGCTCCTTCAAGGGGATGTGGCGGCACTCGACATGGATGTGAAGTCCAAATTTCCGCTTTGACGGGAAATGGCGTCTCATACCATCCATGCCGCGCCCGAATCCTGGCCCGTCTTGTTCGCCTTCGCCAGAATCCCCTGTACCTGCTATAGGGATGAATGGCGTGGCGAACCGCGCCGTAGCTCGTAGAGCCGAGGCGGGTTGGCTTCGGCACAATGACGCTGTGATACCCAGCTGCTCGCAGCAGGGAGCTTCATCTTTAAGGATGCGCTTTATTGAAATTCAAAAGACAGATCAGATACTACTATTTGCGGTTTATTCGCCTCAGAGGAGATCCCCGGGAACTGGCCCTGGGGATGGCCTTCGGCATTTTCACCGGCATGATGCCGATCATGCCCTTTCAGATGGCCCTCGCCGTGGCATTGGCCCTCCTGTTCAAGGGAAGTAAGCTCACGGCCGCCCTCGGCACCTGGATCAGCAATCCCCTCAATTGGTATTTTATCTATTACTTCAGCTATAAACTGGGGGCGTTTGTATTGCGGCTGGAAGGTCACGGTGAGATGTTTTCCGCCATCATGACCGCGGTGCGCACCGGCCAAGACGGCCTCATCGTCGCGCAAAAAATACTGGCGGCCGGGGGGCTTATGGGAGCAGCCTTCCTTACGGGCGGGCTGATAATGGGGGTGGTCACGGCCCTCCCGTCCTACTTCATTTTTCTTTTCATCTTTAGACGAATACACGCGTGGCGGGCCTACGGAAAGAGGAGAAAAATTGACCGTGCGTAAACAGGGGCGGAATCCGGGCGGAGGGTTTCGGGCCAAGAAGCGTCTGGGTCAGCACTTCCTTTCCAATCCGGGGGTCAGGGACAGAATCATTGAACTCGCCGGGTTCGGTCGCGAGGACACGGTCCTCGAGGTGGGTCCCGGGCAGGGCGCCCTGACGCTTCCCCTGTCACGGCAGGTCAAGACACTCGTCGCGGTGGAGAAAGACAGGGCACTTATCTCGCCCCTGAAGGCGCGGTTGGCTAAATGCGGGGTTCGCAATGTGACGCTGATTCATCGGGATATCCTCTCTTTTGACGTCGAAAAGATTGCCTTGCCGAACGAGAAACTTCATGTCATCGGAAACCTTCCCTATAATATCTCCACACCTTTTCTGGAAAAATTGATACGGAACCGGAGGCATTTGGGAAGGGCGGTCCTCATGTTTCAGCTGGAAGTGGCGAATAGATTGACCGCCCGTCCCCACTCCAAGGCCTACGGGGCCATGAGTGTATTGGTTCAATATGCCGCCGCATGTGACCCGCTTCTCTCGGTGGGGCGGACCGCCTTTTATCCCAGGCCCAGGGTGGATTCAATGGTCGTGACCATCGATTTTACTCGCCCGTATCCGAAACGGGCCGCTGATGAACGTTTTTTTAAACAGGTGGTAAAGGCCGCTTTTGCGTATCGACGAAAAACGCTCCTCAATTCCCTGAAGGTGCTCCACCCCGGCCTGGACCGGGAGCGTCTGGTGGCGGGGATGCGGCGATGCGCCATCGACCCCGAGAGACGAGCGGAAACTCTCGATATGGATGAGTTTATCTGCCTGGCCTCAGCCCTTGCAATTGACAGGCCGGTATCCGCATGATATGAGGACGTTCTCATGGAAGTGATTGAAACCGTTGATAGGATGCAACAAAGCGCCGAGTATCTGAGATCGGCCGGGAACACCATCGCCGTGGTCCCCACCATGGGATTTCTCCATGAAGGCCACCTTGAGTTGATGCGGGTCGGAAAAATACATGCCGATACGTTGGTGATCACTATTTTTGTGAACCCCACACAGTTCGGGCCGGGGGAAGACTATGAGCAATATCCCAGAGACCCCGAGGGCGATCTAAAAGCGGCGGAGAGCGTGGGTGTGTATGTGGTGTTTATGCCCGCGGCCGGGGAAATGTATACGGATATGCACCAGACGCGGGTGACGGTGGAAAGGCTCCCGAACCACCTCTGCGGCCTGTCGCGGCCGGGGCACTTTGACGGCGTGACCACGGTGGTGGCCAAGCTCTTTCATATTACCAAACCGCACCTGGCGATCTTTGGGCAGAAGGATTATCAGCAGTTGGCCGTGATCAGCCGCATGGTGATGGATTTGAATATGGATATAAAGATCATCGGCGTCCCGACGGTCCGGGAGCCCGACGGGTTGGCCATGAGCTCGCGAAACAAATACCTGAGCGATGACGAACGGGCATCCGCTCTCTGCCTCAAAAAATCCTTGGATGCGGCCCAGGAACTGATGGACGCGGGAGAGACGGAAAGTCGGGTGATTAGCTCACGTCTTGAGGCGTTGATCAACAGCCATCCGTTTACCGAGATAGACTATATTGAGCTGTGTGATCCGGTGACGCTGGATCATGCAGACCGCCTGGAAGAAGAGACCCTGCTGGCCCTGGCCGTGCGGGTGGGGCAGACCCGCCTCATCGACAACTGCGTCCTTCGAAGGGCGGAGTAAGGGCAAGGCATATATATTCGCGCAGGGACGCAGAGCACGCAGAGAAAAAACCCATTCAGTTTACTGGCTTTCTTCGGCGCTCGCGTGCCCCGCGGATCCTTTGTTCATTTAGTTTCACCGGGGCGGCTTTAAGTGGGATCTTCAGTTGTTACGAATGCGTCATAATAATAGAGAAGGAGATAGGGTATGAAAGGTTCAAATTTTTTGTTCACCTCTGAATCGGTTACCGAAGGACACCCGGACAAAGTGGCCGATCAGATATCGGATCACATCCTGGATCGAATGCTGGCTCAGGATCCGCGATCCAGGGTCGCTTGCGAGACCCTGGTGACCACCGGGATGGCCATGATTTCAGGGGAGATTACCACCCAGGCCTATGTGGACATGCCGGAGGTGGTGAGAGAGACCATCCGGGATATCGGATACAAAAACTCCTCCATGGGGTTTGACTGGGAAACCTGTGCCGTGCTTTCCACCATCGACAAACAGTCCCCGGACATCGCCATGGGCGTGGACGGGACCGGGCTGTTTAAAGAGCAGGGGGCGGGAGACCAGGGCCTCATGTTCGGTTATGCCTGCCGGGACACCAAGGCGCTGATGCCCATGCCGATTTATTTGGCTCACGGCCTGACCCGGCGGCTGGCCCATGTACGGAAATCCGGCCAGCTCCCCTGGCTGCGCCCCGACGGCAAATCCCAGGTCACGGTAGAATATGTGGAAGGGAAACCCTCCAGGATTCATACGGTGGTCATTGCAGCCCAGCACAATCCTGAAGTGGATTATGACACCCTCAGAGAGGCCATCATCGAGCAGGTCATCAAGGAGGTCATCCCCCAAGAGCTAATGGACGAAGACACCCAGATTTTCATCAATACCACCGGCCGTTTCGTGGTGGGGGGACCGCTGGGGGACTGCGGCCTGACCGGGCGTAAAATCATCATGGACACCTACGGGGGCTTTGGGTATCACGGCGGCGGGGCCTTCTCCGGAAAGGATCCCTCCAAGGTGGACCGAAGTGCCTCCTACATGTGCCGGTACATCGCCAAGAACCTGGTGGCCGCCGGTCTGGCTGAAAACTGCGAGATTCAGGTGGCCTATACCATCGGTCGCGCTCGGCCCGTATCGGTGATGGTGGGGGCCTACAGCACGGGCGTTGTGTCCAGCAGGGAACTGACCGAAATCGTGAAAAAGGAGTTCGACCTGCGGCCGGCCGCCATTATCGAGAGACTGGATC
>JARRPY010000131.1:3053-10171 GCA_037382425.1 Deltaproteobacteria bacterium | reverse complement strand
CCCCCTGCCCCTTTTGATTCGGCATCCGACCCGGAGATGTCCGACCTCGGGCGGATGCTCCTCTCCGGCGATGGCACCGGGCTTTCCATGGCCATGAGACAGGCGGCCCGAGACGCGGACATTACCGGGATTTGGTTTTTTACCCAAAAGCAGCTGTATGTGAATCGAATCCTCGTGGGCATGGGCATTGAGGGCCTGGAAAGCGACCTCCAAAGGCTCTCCAAGGCCCGGGATAGGGGGGCATCGGAAACGGCCATCCAACTCAAGCTCGCCAGAGAGGGCCTCTCCGAACGGGTCCGGGATTTCGTGGAGCAGCAGTATACGCTTTTTTCCGGATCCGCCACCGAGGCGATGTTGGAGAGATATCTTAAAGACATGCGGCTCTCCAACCTCGAGCAGCACGATTATCACCTCATGCGCCCCATTGTTCAGAAGATGGCCAAACGTCTCAATGACCGCTATTCGAGGCGAAAGAAAAGGGCCAAAAAAGGGCGCTTGGATCTAAAGAAGACCCTGCGCCGAAATGTGGCCTATGACGGCACGTTGTTTGAGCCGTGCTTCAAGCACAGGAAGGAGGACCGGCCCGACCTCGTGGTCCTGTGCGATGTGAGCCGATCCGTACAACCCGTGGCCCGTTTCATGCTGCTCTTTTTGTACAGCCTGAATGAGGCCGTGGCCAGAATCCGCTCTTTTGCCTTCTGTTCCAATCTGGTGGAAGCATCCCGAGTGTTTGAGGATTACGGCGTGGAGGAAACCCTCATGCGGGTTCAGAAAGGCATCTCGCTCGGGCTGGGACTGGGACGGACCGATTACGGCCAAGTTTTCCGGGACTTCAAGGACAAGGCCCTCGATCATGTGACCAATAAAACCACAGTGATCATCTTGGGGGATGCCAGGAACAACTACGGGAATCCCGAAAAAGAGATCTTGAGCCTTGTGTACCAACGGAGTGGACGCCTCGTCTGGATGAATCCCGAGCCCCCATCTTTTTGGGGCACGGGGGATTCGGAAATGCTCGCATACAGGGCACATTGTTCCATGGTCAGGGAATGCAGTACCGTAACCCACCTGGAACGGACGGTGGACCACCTCTTGAGAACGCGAGTTCATTAAATGCCCATGAGGGGAGGGTTATGAAAATCACCATATTGGGAGGCGGAAACGGCGCTTACGCAGCAGCAGCGGACCTGAGCGAAAAAGGCCATGAGGTCACGCTCTGGAGGCGGAGTCGTGAACGCTTCAGCACCCTTCTGGACACAAAAACCATTTTGTTGGAAGACATTCAGGGCACGCGCCCGGTTCGCATCAAAAACGTGACCACGGATCCGAAGGCGGCGGTTCAGGGGGCGGAATGCATTGTGATTCCTCTGCCGGCCACTGCGCAGCGTGATGTGGCCGAGCCCGTGGCCCCCTGCCTCGAAACCGGCCAGGTGGTCTATCTGCCGCCCGGGACATTCGGCACCTACCTGTTTTTAAAAGAGATGAAGGCCTGTGGAAATACGGCTCAAGTTTCCTTTGCCGAAACCGGAACACTTCCGTACCTGGCGAGAAAACACGGAGAGGACCGGGTGACCATCAGTGTTCGGGCGACACGTCTTCCCACCGGCGTGTACCCTTCCCGGACGACGGGTCCTGCCCTTCAAAAGCTGAGCCGAGTGTATCCCGCCATCGAACCCCTAAAGGATGTTCTGGACGGTGCCCTGATGAACGCGGGCCCCATTATCCACCCGCCGTTGATCCTAATGAACGCCGGACCGCTCGAGCACTTCGATGTCTGGGACATCCACAACGAAGGCACACAGCCGTCCATTCGCCGGGTGACCAATGCCCTGGACCGTGAACGGATCAGGCTCCGGCAAGCCCTTGGCTATGGCGCGCCCCATTTCCCCCTTGCCGACCATTACGATGACAACAGGGATGAATGGATGTACGGCAATTCATCCCACGAAAGACTCACCGGCAGCGGAAACTGGCGGGAGCATATCGATTTGACCACCCATCGGTATATGCGCGAAGACGTGGCCACGGGCCTGGTCTTTTATGCCACGTTGGGAGATTGGGCCGGGGTGCAGATGCCGGTCTCCAACGGCCTGATTGCCGTCGCCTCCGCAGTGGTGGGTGAAGATCTGATGGCAGGCCCCCGGTCCTGGAAGGCCCTCGGGCTTTCAAACCTTAGCGCCCAACAGTTATCCGATTTCCTCGAAAACGGATTTATCCTGCCCGTCAATGAGGCTTGAGGCGATGTCGAGGGCGGGCCGGTATCAATAAGCCGAATCGGGCTGGCTGTTTATGAGCGAGACCTGTTCGTTGAGGGTCCAAAGATCATACAGATACCCCAATCCGAAAAAAGCGCCCGTGAGCAGATACACGATTCCGGTGAACCATTTGCCCAGGTAAAACCGGTGGATGCCGAACAGTCCCAGAAATGTCAGCAAAATCCAGGCGATGGTGTAGTCCAGCGGCCCGCTTCGGTACCTGAAGTCGGCCTCCCGGTCCATGGAGGGGATCAGAAACAGATCGATGACCCAACCGATAAGAAAAAGACCGAAGGTAAAGAACCAGATGGTCCCTGAGATGGGCCTGCCGTAGTAAAAGCGGTGCGACCCCGTGAAACCGAAAATCCACAGGAGGTATCCGACGGTTTTAAGATGCGTGTCGTTTGACATATTCATTTGCTCCCGTAAAGAGTCAGAGGTCTCAAATGGTCAGCGCCACAATGATTTTGTTCTACCATCCAAGCCATTAACTTTGAAAGGAGAACTCATCCATTTCGGTCGCTGACCGTATGGATGACCAGGTTTCGGGTTTCGGGTTTCAGGATAAAGCATTCCGTCATTTTCTCACACCTGAATCCCGCTTAAGCGGGAAAACCTCTCGACATATTCAAACCCTCTAATGGGGTCATTCAAGGCACATTTTCTGCTTAGCACAAATTTACCGTGTGGTCAGTCCAGATCCAGAGGCGCCTTACACTGATTGCACTTCATGACCCCGCGAAACACCCGATTCCCGCATTCCGGGCATACATAGCGGGCCTCTTCATCTTGCGCCCATTGCTCCGTTCCGACCTCCCGGCGATAGGGAACAGACCTCATGATGACCTTTTTGCCGATGGTCATGGGAAATTCATCGATGTATCGGCAGGGGAAGTCATCGCACTCATGACACCCGGAATACCCCTTTTTCTCGGTGCAATCTCTGATCTCGCACTGCTTGCAATGCATGAACAGATCATCGGAGAAGCATCCGCCGCAATGGATATCGTCCATGGTCAGGGTGTCGCTGTTGGGCAGGGTCCCCTTCCCCGGGCTCCCGCCCTGATACATCCTGAGCAGTCCCTGCTTCAGCTTGGCGTTATCATCCTGCGTGGCAATGTATATCGCACAAACACCGCAATAAAGGCCGCATGGGGAATGGAACTCAGGGTTTGTCGCCATCTCTGTCCTCCCTCCTTATGTAATGGGTTATTCCGCACTTATTTTCAGTTTTTCGATATGATATGTCAATGATCTCTCTTTGGACGGATGCAAGACACCTTATCATGCGTCGTCAATGAACGGGCCAACACCGCTGAAAATAAGCGGGCGGAAACGACATTCATTTTGACGCCATTGCACCTGATTCCGATTTGACTGGGCTGCCCGTATGGAAAAGTCTTGTTAGGATTCACCGAAGAATTTGTTCAACTCGGCTTCAATTCTCCGTATTTGCGTATCGACTCTCTCCGGTTTAACGGATTCGCATTTATAAAAAGAGAGGAATTTCAGTTTGCTTTTCCTTGCACAGGCGCCCAGCAAGGCAAAGCGCAGAATGCGTTTGACGGGTCTTCTTAAAATAAGATAATCGAGCCACCATGGCCCCCCCAATGTGGTGAGAACAAAGGTCTTTTTTAACCTGCGCAATCTGGGTTTGATGGGGCCGTAATCGTTGGCATGCGAATAGGCCACGGTGGGGACCCAGACCCTGTCAAACCATCCTTTTAAGATTGCGGGAAAGCCAAACCACCAGGTGGGAAAGATCAGAACCAACGCATCGGCGTTAACCAGCCTTTCAATTTCACCTGAAACGCTTGAGGAATCATACGCTGCGCTGTAATATGACCTTCTTTCCTCGACGGTTAAAGCGGCATCAAATTGATTCTGATACAAGTCCTCTAAAATAATGTCATGTCCGATACGTTCTAATGCATGTATTGCCTTTTCAGTGAATAACGCACAGAGACTGTTTTCCAGAGGATGCGCTTTAACAATCAGTATGTTCATATTTTCGTATGCTCACATCACGGCGTTGCAATAAGGGGGCCGCGTCCGCCAACGGCCGCGGGCTTTGGAGTCCCTATTTGGGCTTCTGCCAGAAAGGCCCTGTCTTACCGATCTCCTTGAGGACCTCAAACATTTCAGACCGGTAGTTCAGCCTATCGGAGAAATAGTCCGGATCCATACGCCTGCGAAAATACTGGATGGAAAAAAGTTTGACCGCATCCGGAAGCGGGATGATCCCATCATCCGTGGCCGGATCGAAGCGGTCATAATTGCGAACATGCCCTTCCGACCGGAAGAGGTGCATGGTGCTTCAGGCATAACTGATATTTTCATACCACTTCCAGAATGGAACGGCCACATATGCCACCATGCCGTCCGGCTCTGAAACCAGCACGTCTCCGTCTTTCATCTCCAAATGTATGGGCTTTCCACAGTCCAGACAGGGACAATCAATCCGGACCACCTTTCCCGGGAACAGCCAGCAGACCGCCAGCGACTCGAGCCCTCACTGTCCGAACCACTTCTGCTCTCCATCAATGGTGAGCCTGTATTGAGTGGGCAGGTTGTTGAACGGGGCGAAGGATGTAATCAAATCGGTCTGAGGATAAAGCCAGCCCGGAATCATCTCGGAGAAAAGATCATGCAGGGCGTGCCGTCCCTCGTTGGGGGGAACCCCCAGTTCGGCCGCCAAATCCGTGTAGAAGGGCGCCCGGCCCGTCTCCACGAAATGTTTCAGGATAAAATGAAATGTCTTATTCAACGTGCTCGGTTCGCTCATGGATTCATACCTCCCTTTTACGATTCATCGACCACTTTCCCGGTTCCAAGACTCCGAACAAAACCCTTGGTAATTGCTGACGGTTCGAGATTGCTCCCCTCGTAAATCGTCGCCCCTCTCGCCAGGACGCAATGAAAATACTGGATTCCGGATCCGTCATCCCGGACCTGATCCGGGACCGGAATGACAAACAAGGCAGACCATGCCCTTTTACGAAACGGTCAGGATCTGGCCCATATTTTTTCCGCACCATAAAGAAAGTCACGGACGACGGTTATATATTCTGCCTGCTTTTCAAGATGGTGTTCATGCGACGCATCCTCAAAAACATGAACCTCGGACCCGGGAAGGTTCTCATGATAATACCGTGTGGTTAAAGGCGGTGCTTCATCATGGGACCCGCAGGTCAACAAAACCGGAACGGTAATCGCGTTCAGTCGATCCACCCGTTCATAATTTTTGAGTGCCCCGGTCACGGTGAATTCACTGGGACCCCACATGTATTCATAAACGGCGAAATTCAATTTTTCAAAAGACCGGTTCAGACACTCCGGCCAGGGATCCAGACGGCATACATGGCGCTTATAATAGGCCATCACGGCATCCTGATATTCAGGGGAGCCGAATGCGCCGGTATCTTCGCATGTCCGGATGGTCTGCCGGAGGTCTGCCGGAAGCTCGGCGATATGGGCCTTCTGGTCCTCAATCCAGCGGGAAGCGCTGAGCAGGGGTCCGGAAAGGACCAGACTCACCACGCCTTCGGGTTTTCCCAGAACATAATCCACAGCCAGTGAAGTTCGCAAGGATTGACCCATGATATGAACCGCCTTCAGTCCGAGCGCCCCTCGGAGCCGGGAGACCTCATCCACATAGCGCTTCACGGTCCACAGCGCAATGTTCTCGGGCTTATCGGAATTGCCGCAGCCGAGTTGATCGTAAAAGACAACCGGTCGTTCGTTGGCGAGCGCCTCCATTGGTTCAAGGTAATCGTGTGATGCACCCGGCCCGCCGTGCAGGACCATCAGCGGGACCCCCTGTCGGTTTATCCCCGCCACCTTATACCAGATTTCACCACCTCTCACCGGGATACGGCCTTCCTTAGTTTCATGGGCGATGCGCTCATGTTCCGGGGGTTTGGGGCGATCACTCATCGAGGGCCTCGATAGGATAAAGAAATGCCTGCATCGGACATGCCCGAAGGCAACGCATCTCAAGAACGGACATCGTCTTTCATGCTCAGTCTCTTAGAAGCTCGTCCCAATATTTCTGGCTGTAGCCCAGTTTCCCGGCTGCCGCGCGTTGTGTCGGAGTCAATTCCTTCCAGTACTTATGTTCAGATGCGGGCTCCGAGGCCTCTCCCTGCCAACTGGCACGATTCCACCCGAGCGTCTGCCACAGGGCCTGTTCAGTGGGCGTGAGATCCTCCCAGTCGAATTTGTCCCAAAACGCTTCCAAGGCCTCCCCTCCCGCCGGCCTGCGCACCTCCGACGAAGCGGCTTGATCACCGGATCCCGCCCACAGATATGAACAGGAGACCAGGAGACCCACCGCAACAACCAGCACCTGCGCCAAAACCACAAAACGCAACCCGCTCGATTCCTTCATTTCCATAATGTTTTTCTCCCCCTTTTCTTGTTCAGATCTTAATCAGGCACCTTAAAAATTGGCAGCAAGCGCAGTCCCCCTTTTACGTTGGGAGGTGCACCTTGTTCCCGTCTGCGCCAGCCAATGGCTAGGCGCTTGTCTGGCTTAGCTTGGCCGGGGGGCCAATGACATTCGATACAAGTCCATGTGCCTAAGTTTCAGTCGCTCGACCCCTTTAAAGCCGACCCGCTTTGCCATTTCGACGATTATCGCCGGCTCGAGACGGTGGGCCAGAGGAGGCCCTTGTTCCTCCTGCACATACGGCCATTCGAGGACCGCCACAAGCGTGGTTGACACCCGATGCGCCTCCATCAGAGCCTTCACCGGATCGTCCGTCTCATGGAGCACGTGGCCCAGGAAGGCGATATCAAAGGCCCGCTCCTCGAAGGGGATAGCCTCTGCGGGCGCCTGGTCGAACCGAACGCCCGGGACGG
>JARRPY010000131.1:0-3044 GCA_037382425.1 Deltaproteobacteria bacterium | reverse complement strand
GATTGGCATCGATGCCGATAACCGAGAGGCCTATCGCGGCAAAGGCCTGTGCAAAGATGCCGGTACCTGTCCCGATGTCGATCAAGCGGGAGGCCTTCAGTCCCTCCGTGGTAAGGGCGACGACACGGTCGACCTCCAGAAGGCGGATCCTCTCGGGTGAGCGTAGGCGGTTTGCTTTGCCGTGAAATCGCTTTTCGTGATCTGTCATCGACGAAACCTTTTCTTCGGATGCGGGGCTGCCTAACAAGAATCAGGTGCATCCGCATAAAATTGGCGTTACCTGATTCCGGTGCCGCAGTCCGGGCAGGTGCGTGAGCACCAATACAGTCTCTTTCCGCACCGAGGGCAACTCCCTTCCCGCTTTTTCTTTATCAACCAATCTTCCATACCCTTTTCTTTTAAGTAATAAAGTTCATCGACCAAGTGCTCATGGTGGGAAATGCCGTTCTCGACGTGAACATCCCGGAAGTCTTCCAGTCGTTGGCAGGGAAAGTCAGGACATTCAAAACACCATGTGACGCTATGATCTTTGGCGCATTGGCGAAAACCGTATCGGCACGCCATGCAAGTAGGCATCACGTTGTCCGAATGACAGCCCTCACAGCATGTTTCTTCAACGGTAAACCCCATTCTTTGAGCACGAGCTTCCAGTTCCACCATATCGTTTGTCTGATGGGCGAGATAACTGGGGCAGTCACGAAAATGGAGATATGGAGCTCACCCCGCGTCTTTCCCTACGCCGGTCCGTCCCATTTGTTCGAGAATCGTGGCCTCGATCACCTCTGGATTTTTGAGGAAGAAGCGGAGCGTGAGATTCGGTGACCAGAGCCAGCGTTGGCGTCTCTTCGGATTGTGGGACCGAATCTCGAGACATTCGCCGAATAATCCTGTCTGACAAGACACCTTTGTAATGGTCTCTTATGGTTGAAGCCCATACCGGGGCTTGACTGCGGTCACCCATTACGGGGCTTTCGTCAAGATTTCACGCTGCATATTTCAGGCGTCATTTACGGCATATATATGTCTAATTCATCCTGGCCCTCAATTGTAACAGGACCACATACAGGACCATCACGATCACGCCCACGGTTGCGGGAAGTGCGGTCTTGGTGTTAAATAGGGTCAGCGATACCCCGCCGGCAAGGCCGTAATTTTTCAGGGTCCCTAAAAATATCAGGGCCCTCCAGGTAGCCGATCCCACCTTGAGAAACCGGGCCCCGTACTCCACCATGAACCCGAGACAGATGATGGTGATGACGGCCACCGCCAAAACCGGCATCAGGCCCAGAGGATTGCTCAAGATGACATGCCTGTTGGACCCCACTATGGTATAGGTCACCACAAAGAAGCACCAGTTGGTAATGGACCCTTTGAGCGGTTGAATCCACCGATCCCAGCTCAGCCACAAAATTAAACGAGAGATTAGAAAAGGCCCCACAATGAGGGAAAGAATGATGAATACCAAGCGGGCGGGCTGCACCACCGCGGACCCCAGAAAGGCCACGGCAATGGCGGGCATGAGAAGGAGTCCGGCCAGATAGGCACCGGTGGTGCCGATGAGGGCATAGGAGTGATTCCCCCGCAGAAAATCGGTGAACGGAATGACGGCCACGGCGGGCGGGACCGCAGCAAGGATCACAAACCCCCTCCAGAGCTCCGGGTCCTCGATGAGCCACGCGGCGGTGGCCAGGGTGGCCCCCGACAGAATCAGATAATTCATCACAATCCCCCAGAGGAAAGGGGCCATCAGTGTTCGAAGGGAGCGGAGTTCCCGGCCTGATATCATCATGGTGGACAGGGTCATGATCACCCCCAGGATGGGCAGCACCAGCGGTACGGTATACATAGACGCCTGTCCCTGTACCAAACCCAGCACCAGTGAAAGCACCAGGAGAAATTCCCGGTTGGTGAAAATCCGCTTCAGCATGTCTCCATCCCGGCCGGGGCCCAGACCAAAGCGACTATGCGGACCATTTCATGCGATTTTCCCAGTACTCCTTTTCCTTCTCTCGCCAGTCTGTGCCCCCGAACTTGCCGTCGTAATAACCGGCCAGCCTGTCAAACCACCTGATCCAGGGACTCTTGTTCTTTTCGACCGCCTCGATCACATCAGCCACAAACTCACCAATCTGGCCCATCTCGTCTTTGGGTGCATAATAGGCGGCCCCTTTATCAGCGGATTTTTTGAGATTTTCCTCTGACAGCGCATGGGCCGTCAACATAAGCGCCGGGATTCCCACTTCATTGGCCACATCCAATAGCTCGTATCCCCTGACCCCCATAATATCCAGGATGGCCACGTCATAGTCATTGGTTTCAAGAAGTCGCTTTGCTTCTTCGAAACTGCTGGCGGCACGCCCTTTGCCAACAAGGCTTCATGAAAAACACCCCTATCTTGCGGCACCTTTCGCATAACGACAAGGTCAAAATGCGCCATAATTCTTCCCCGGCCCGAATTTGGCCCGCTTTCATATCCATGGGACCGCCTCGACACCGGATCCTTTAAGGTCTTTGCCGAACCATGGACCCCGCTGATATTGTAATTGGGCCGGATCTGTGTGAAAGTATGACCCATGTTCCGGAGATTCGGCAACCGAATTGGAGAATGCCGGCCGCCAGGCCTCAACCATTGAACCCCTTCATCAAGGTGTCAGACATCGGCATGACGATATTTCGCGATCCATACATCATTCTTTTACTGGTCCTTCTCATGATGACGCTCGGGGCCTTCCTTTTCAGGCTCATTCCCTATCCGGTGGGTATTCTTGTGCTCATCGCCCTCATCATGATGCGGATGCGATCCGTTCGAAGCAAGCAACGGGGCAGCCATCGAGAATGAGATTGTCTCTTGAGGGGTGATACGGAAGACCAGTAATTCGCACCTAAAAGATCAGCGTTTCGCCGTCTTCCGGCACGAGCAGGCGGTCGGTCATACCGGTTTCGGCTGCGTACTCTCGAAGCGCGCCGCGGGTGAGCGCGGCATGGTTCACCGCCTCCATGTGACTGGCGATCAGCGTCGCCCGCGGTGCCGCCTTAAAGACCTC
>JARRPY010000130.1:18107-21916 GCA_037382425.1 Deltaproteobacteria bacterium | reverse complement strand
GCCGTCGGGCGTCTCTTTTTTTCCATCTCCGTAAAGCAGTGCAAATATGAGGGTGAGATACTCCCGAAGATGTCGCGTAATCAGGAAGTTTTCCAAGACAAACTGCCTGGCCTTTCGTCCCATTTCTTCCATGATCGCCGGGTTGGATAGCAAATATCGGATGCGGAGGGCCGTCCCTTCCGGGGTGTTGGCCAAGAATCCGGTGTGATGGTTTAACACCTGCAGCCGAATTCCACCGGTATCTCCCCCGACGACCGGTTTATTTTTCCACATGGCCTCGGTTACCGTGAGCCCAAAGCCTTCCCGCAGGGATTTTTGTATGACGATATCCGCAGCGCGCTGGAGGGCGTTGATGGTGCGATGGGCGTCGCCGGGGAGCAGCAGCACATGGATGTCCGGATCATCGGCGGCAGCGGTCCTCACTTCTTTTAATACGGCATCTCCTTCCGGATCGTCGGACGCCCCACCGCCGGCGAGAACGAGCTGTATGGTCGGTATGAACTGTTTGACGATTCGGTAGGCATGAATTAAGCCGATCGGATCCTTGAAGCGATCAAATCGGGACACCTGCAGCACCATGGGCCGCTCCGGGTCAATGTGAAATTTGTCGTAAACCGCTTCGATGTCTTCCAGCGGGAGTTCGATGTTTTTCTCATGAAGCGGATCGATGCTGGGGGCGATGAGATACACGGGATGGGGCAATCGCTGAGAAAAGGGGGCAATGGAGAAAATACTCGCATCGAATGCCTTTACAAATTCTCTGAGATACCGCCATGCCGGCCTGAAGGGACGGCTGGCATCGATGTGACACCGCCAGACCCATTTGCCTTTCTTATGGTCGATTGACGAGATGAGGGCGGCGGGCTGTGGATCGTGCACGAGCACCACATCCGCCTCCTTCAGCATGTCTCCCGAGGTCTCCGCGTAGGTCTTGTTGGTTTGTTCATAGCTCCTCAATTGGGCATCGGTCAGGTTTACCTGGTTCCCCTGCATGGCATTGTGAAATCCCTTGGTGCATTCGTAAAACAAGGGGTCTCCGGAAATGACTTCCCATTGGGCATCGATCCCCAATTCCCGCATGAGCGGGACCATTTTATGCAGAATTTCCGCCACCCCGCCTCCGGATTTTGTGGAGTTGATGTGGACCAGCCGCAGGCCCGCCAAAGGCTTGGCCAGTTGTCTTAAGTGTTCCACCACATCATATCCCGCGATTTCAGCATATTTTTCAAGCATGTGATATTGCACTTTCCTTACTGGTGTTCCAAGACCGTATTGATCAAGGCTTCCTTGAGTTTATTCAGGTTATTGAAGTACGGATCGATGGCCGAGATCGCTTCACACATGTCCCGGTATTCGTTTCCGAATTGGATGAGCCAGTTTTGGAAGTCATCCAATGAGTTATCATTCCTCCGACGGGCGTCGATGAAATGAAAGAATATACTGCCTATGGGCAGTTGAGGGAGCATCTCCACCAACTCCCCGGGGTTCTTTATGGATTTCTCAGTATCGAACACCACGATTTGATGCTGGATGAATTCAAATTGGTCATCTCTTCTGGCCCAGATGGGAAATTCGGTGTCGTCCAGGCTTTCTTCGATGACATCCAAGAGTTCGATGCGAAGCTCCTCCAGCGACCGAAACGCCACCGGATCGATCACCGCCAACCGCTCCGCCAGGGATTTGTTGTAAATGCTGTGGGCGGCCCAGATGGCAAAGTCGTTGTGATATTCCGGGTCATCAAACCGGGGTCGTAACAGGCCGCCCCAGAAATGATAGTAAATGCTGTTGGTGGGGATGACGCGCAGGTGCTCCCTCAGTTCACGAAGATTCTGCGCCCGCTTTCCCGTGGCCAAAGCGATCAATGCACAGTCTTTCAGGTAGAGTGGTTCGATTGAGATATCATTCATGTTTTAATCCCTTTTCCCTCTCAGCCAGGCCTTGGCCGTCTCCACCTCGGTCCTATCAAAATACCGGACCTCCGCAGTGGTGAACGGCTTAATGAAGGCGGCCAGCCCTCGTTCCCATCGGCGGTCTCCCACCACGGCCAACCGATCGATGTCGTTGAAATGTTTTGCCCCAAACTTGGTATCTTCCCATAAGGCGCCCACTGTCCAGCCCTGGAATTCCCTCAGCTCCACCAGGATTCGAACCGGTTTTTCCTCTTCCAACAACCCTTCCAGTTGAGGGACAAACAGTTCGTAATCCGCCTTGTCCACCTTTCCCGTAAAGGTGAGAATCACGACCCTGACCCCATTTTCTTACAATTCAATCTCATTAAACCCGGTGGTCATCGGTTGTCCCCTCTTTTCCTATTTTTTCTCCGCTTCCGTCCCCTCGCGGTACCCCCGTTGAAATTCAGATTTGGCCTCGGACAGACTGGATTTTAGTGAAGACCAGGCCGATTCCAGTCCGTGCTTGAGGTCCATCCAGGCATCGTCTTTGGCCTGAAGGATCTGTTCCAGTGTCTCCCGGGCCTTTTCCTCCTTTTGTCTGAGGGCTTGTATCCGGCTTTCGTACCGTATCCGTTCCTCTGCGTCCGCCTTGCGGGCCTGGGCTTCCAGCTTGTCCAATTCCGCATTCCATTCATCGAGCTGAGCCTTCAGCCTTTCAACATATGCATCTCTCTGAGTGGACATGGTGTGGCCTCCTTAACCATCTGAATTATGTGCTTCATGGGGTGTTCCAATTTGTTTTCACCATACTTCTTTGGAACCGTCTTCACAAATGGGGTCAATCCTGTATATCCGGGAGAAAAATCAAGTAGGCTGGAAAATGGAATCAAGACTCCGGAACTCAGGATATACCCAAAACCCTAAACGGTGGTGAAAATGATCGGCCCGCCCATTCCCTCCGCTTGCGGCGGGGGGCAATTTTGAAACTGTTTGGCGAGTCCATGCCGTGCTATCCCCGCCGAAAACGGGAGGGGCCGGCCGGGTACAGGAAAAACCAGGAGGAAATACACTTAAGACCCCATGGCGTAATGGTCGCTCAGAAGCGACAATCTCCCATGTTTTTTTCAATTCTCAATCAAACCAGTAAAGGGTCTCGAAAGGGAATGCCATGAACGATCTCAACATCGTCATAACGGGGGCTGCGGGTGAAGGGATCCAGAGTATCGGAGACATTTTCGCCCGGACGGTCTGTTCCCAAGGATATGCCGTTTTCAGCTGGCAGGAGTATGAATCCCGCATACGCGGGGGGGTGAACCGGTTTTCCATTCGAGTGGGAGAAAGGCCTGTGAACGCCCCCCTGGAGCAGGCGGACATTCTCCTGGCTCTCAATGGGGATGCCGTAGATAAGTATCGACCCCTTTTAAAAGAGAATGGGCTTTTGGTCTCGGAAAAAGACGTCGAAGCGGCGGGGATGACCATTTCCTTTCGAAAAGCAGCCAAGGAACATTTTGATAATGCCATCTATGCCAATACCATCGCGGCCGGTGCCCTGGCAGGCATCCTGGGGATGGATCTGGATCGGCTGAAAGAAGGGGTGGCGGCATATTTTGAAAAAAAGGACGACCAGGTGATTCAAAACAACCGGGATGCCGCGGATAAAGGCTATCAGATGGCGGATCGGTCCTGTCGGGACCGGTGCCCCTGGAAATTGCCGTCTCGTGAGGCGGCCTATACGCTCATTACCGGAAATGAGGTTCTGCCCATTGCCGCTGTTCATGCGGGTTGTCGGTTCATCTCCGCCTATCCCATGACCCCCTCCACGTCCATCATCACCTCCCTGGCGGATCATTCCAGGGAATGGGGGGTGTTTGCGGAGCAGGCCGAGGATGAAATCGCCGCCATCAATATGGCCGTCGG